>CAYNRQ010000008.1:0-25570 GCA_964399875.1 uncultured archaeon | reverse complement strand
AGAGGTAACTATGCAGTTTCTGCATAGTTTACGGATTTAAGTTCTTAAAGCCATAAATCCCAGCACCAATAATTTAAATATGAAATACAATCTGCAAGGCACAACCATGCAGATCCTGAATATAGAGCTAACAGAAGGCGAATCTGTTACTTCTGAATCAGGCCGAATGATATTTATAAGCGACAACATAAAGATGGAAACAAAGGCCAAAGGTGGTTTGTGGGCTGGAATAAAAAGAAAATTCGCAGGCGAATCGTTCTTCCTTGTTGACTTTATATCCAGTTCAGGTAATGGTCTGGTGTCCTTTGGTTCAGAGTTTCCGGGAAAGATAATACCTCTCAGTCTAAGGGAAGATGAAAACATAATAGCACAGAAAGATGCGTTCCTGTGCGCTGAAAGTTCTGTCACCTTTGATGCGTCCTTCACAAGAAAGATTGGTGCAGGATTTCTGGGCGGCGAAGGGCTGGTTCTGGTCAAGGTCAAAGGCCCTGGCATGGTATTTTTTAATGTGGGCGGCGAGATAACCGAGATAACACTCAAGCAGAATCAGAAGATAAGGGTTGATACAGGCAATCTGGCTATGTTTGATGAGAATGTAACATATGATGTGAAAAGAGTAAAGGGTATAAAAAACATAATATGGGGAGGAGAAGGCCTGTTTCTTGCAACAATGACAGGGCCTGGAAGGGTATGGATTCAGAGTCTTCCTGTCTCAGAATTGGCAGGAAAACTAGCAGAATACCTCCCCATCAGCAGGGGAGCCGGTCACGGCGGAGGCTTGGCTGCCGGCGTGTTGTTAGGATCCATGCTGGGTGGAAGAAGATAATATGCCAGAGAAAAAATACTTCCTAAAACTTGGTGGATCTTTCCTGCTTGGCGCCTTTGTGATAATAATATCTGTTTTAATAGCCTGCTTCTCATACCCATACCTGGCGCCATTCTTTGGATCCTTGTTTATGGGCCTAGCACCTTACCTGCAGGCAATCTTTACTGGGATTATAATATTTATTGTTGTGCTGGTCTTTGTATATCTTGCAACCTTTTTAGGCGTTCTTCTTCAGTATGTTTTTAAACCAATGCATGTAAGCAGAGAGAAAAAGGATTATACAATAGCAGAGACCACAGAAGCAGGTCTGAGGCAGAAAGGAAAAACAAAACCGCAGGTCAAAAAGAAAAAGGAGAAGAAAAATGACTAATGGAAGATACCTATTAACCATGGCAGGAGCGTTCCTTCTTGGCCTGATAGCACTTTTAGCAGCTATAATAGTCTTCTTTCTTTTACTCCCAATCCTTGTAACAATAGCTTACCACATGGTTGTATGGGTTTCCATATTCATTGTGATATGGGTAACTATTTATATAGCAATGGTTGTAGGCACAGCTATATACTACATATACAGGCCAGTCAATGTCCCAGGCAAAAGCATGCAAAAACAAACCCTGCTCAAGGAGAAAAACAAAAGAAAAAAACACAAAAATAAACGAAACAGCAAGTGAAACAATTACGTCAATAAACTACATTTCTGTAGTCAAAAACAAACTTTTTTATTCTTTATTGTTGATTAATTAAATACTGATAAAGCAAAAAAGTTTCCGTTAACACTTTATCAAACAGGATATAGGAAGTTGGATGAATTAAGGTTAAGCAAATCATATTGTTTAAACCTTTTGAAGGGACAGCTTTCGTTAGTGAAGGATTATATGGAAAAAAAAGATAAAATACTAGTTTTATGTGTAGACAGGGACAATGATATAGGTGAAAAAACAAGCCTGGCGGGCCCTATAATAGGCAAAGAGAATGTCATCAAAAGTGCCACACAACTAGGCCTTGCTGATCCTGAGGACTCTGATTTCAATGCCCTTTTTTCTACAGTCAGGATGTTCGAAGAAATGAAAAACAAATACAACACAGAGATAGCAGTGCTTACAGGAGACAGAAATGTGGGCGTGACATCAGACAAAAATATAACAGAGCAGCTGAACACTGTCCTGAACAGATTCAATGCAGACTATGTTATTCTTGTAACAGATGGTAGTGAGGATGAGCAGATAATGCCTATAATACAATCCAAGGTCCCTATACTCTCGGTTAAAAGAGTGATAGTGAAGCAATCAGAGCAGCTGGAATCCAGCTATTACAAGATTAAGGACTTCATAACAGAATCCCTGGACAATCCAAAATTTGCAAGGCTGGTTTTTGGTTTACCAGCAATAGCAATGATTCTGTATGCCCTTTTTGGCATGGAGGGCTGGAGAATAATATTAGGTGTTGTTGGAATATACTTCTTTATCAAGGGTTTCAAGCTGGAAAAATACTTTACAGGAACCTATGAGGAGTTGAGAACATCCCTGACAAGGAGAAGGTTTGCATTCTTTATGTACATAGTGGCAGTGGCCTTTATAGTTCTTGCCACATTCAGGGGATACACATCCATGACAGAGTTCATTGATATTGGATTCTTTGAGACAGTCTCAGGATATGTTTCAACATCCATTTACTTCTACTTTATAGCAGGTGCTGCTGCATGGATAGGAAGGAATATAGGCAACAAAAAAAGAAGAGGAAGGGAGGTTGTAGCAGTGATTATATTCGGTTTTGCTGTGTCCATGGTTATATACAATGCTGCTGAGCTGATAATAATGCCCCAGATATCGGCCCTGAACTTTATAATATCCATTATACTGGGCTTTGCCCTGGTATTTATAGCGCTTTACATAGAACTAAAGAGCTAAGGCAATCTAGAATATGGGCAAATCATATGCCGCCCTTGAATGCCATTGCAATACCGTATTTATTGCAGGCCTCTATTACCTCAGCATCTTTGTTTGAATCGCTGGCTGCACTATTGCCGCAATCTCTTCCTTGGCCAGGACATCTGTAGAATAAGGAAACGAAAAAACAATCAGAGGCCAGAGCAGAACCCAGAAGTTCCCCCGTGTATATTATTAACAAACCTTTCCACACCACTTAGCCCAGCATCTATTCCCCTGTCCGTGGCTTTTTGTATGCAACAGAAACAACATCCATCCTTTGCAGCAACAACCATCGGATCTCACAAATTCGCACACTCTCCATACAAGAAGCACGTCTGTATACTCCTCGCCCCACCAGTCTTATCCATCAAGGTATGTGTGTGGTGGCAAGAGCTAACCGACTAACCGTTTGGGATCTGTTCCAAAACAGAAATATCTTTTTTTATTTTATTCATTCTTTTTTTATATCTATTCATCTTTATCTCGTACTCGTTCTTGGGCATAATGCCTTTTTCAAAATATTCCTCTTGAATTTTCCTTATAAGATTCTCTATTGCGTTTTTTTCTTTTTTTAGTAATACCAACCTCTTTTTCAATCTCCCACTCTCTGTTACTTTATAAAGAATTATAATAGCAATAAAGAAGCCGGCTGCTGATATGACCAAAATATACCAGTATTCCTGAAGAATGTAAATAACACTTTCTTTTTCTGATTCTTTTATAGTCCTTTCCATAATAGCCAGGGACTCTATCTCATCCAATTTATCAGAAGCCTTTTTAAGAAGCATTTCCGCATCTTCAAACCTCTCTACATCAAATGCATCCAGTGCATTCTCAAATAACTCCCTGGCAGGAGAAACATCCAAACCCTTTTTTTCTGATTCATATATCTTAAGTTCAACCTCATCTATCATTCTATCTGCGTTTATAGCTGTTTCTTTTAACCCCTCAACATACCTTGCAACTGTTTCAGCACCCAGATAATTTTCTTGGGAAAACAGCAGCTTGGCTTCATTAAGCGTATCATTAGCCCTTGTTATCCCGTAACCAAGGCCCTGCATCTCTTTAATATACAATTCTGCCATATCAATAGCCTCTGATGCAGCAGTTTCATTGTTTATGTGCTGGGCAAAAACACCAGGCGCACCACACACAAGCCCCCAGAACAGGATAAGAAACAAAAGAATATACGCCTTTGAATTGCCACCTTTCTTTTTTTCTATGTTTTTTTCAATGTCAGCCAACTCTGCCTTTAGTTGAGAGATATTTTGTTTGTAAACATCCCTGCTTACACTTCTTGATTCAAAATAACTTCTCTGGATATCTTTAATAAGCCTTTTAATGTGCTCTCTTTCCTTTTCAGGGTTCTCAGTAACACCCCTCAATCCTAACATCTCAGCTTTTTTTGATACCAGCCCGGCCTGTTCTTTTTTTATTTCAACCAGTCTTTTCTCATAATCATGTATATTTTCTTTATATTCCTTCTTTCCAACAGCCTTGCTTTCAAAATATTTTAACTGCAGGTCTTTAATAAGCCCCCTTATCACCCCCTCTTCCTTTTTAAGGGAATCCAATCTGTTTTTTATTGAAACAATCTCTCTTTTTCTATGAACAAAAAAAGCAATTAGAACAACAGCAATGCCAGCAATCAGCATTACACCCCAGTAGTCATGAAAAAACATGGCTCCAATAAGTTTACCTCCTGTTTCAAGTGAGTATGAAACAGAGGCGTCTTTTGCCCTTTCCGCTGCCCTCTCAAAATCACCTCTATTAAATGCGGATAAAGAAAGGTTATACATCCTTTGTGTTTCAGGAACATCTACACCATAGAGAATCGCTTCATTTATTCCTTTTTCAATTTTTTTGAGTCTGTCAAAAACCTCAAAGGCCTTGTTTTTTATATATATTATATCTTCTGATATCTCTTCAACCCTGTCATAATCCCAATCATATAGAGCGGTTTTTCCTTGCTCTAAAAGATTACTAACGTAATCTGCATTGAAACCAGAGGCCTTCATTTCCTGTACACATTGCTCTGCGTTCCCAAACAAAATCTTGGTCTCATTCTCAGTGGCACTGTGAATAAACAGAACCATTTTGCCTGTCGCTTCTACTGGCGTGGCATTACTTGTTACATTTAAAGCTTCGGCATTACCCCTGGCTTTTAAAAACAGGTTATAAATTCCATATTTCATATAATTAGGAACAATTATTTCTATATCGAATTCACCTGTCATACCAAAGATTAGATTGCTAATAGATTCAGGGTTTATTTTCACCAGTGTCTGGGGATGTCCTTCCAGGGAAAGCGTGATATTGTTTACTATTGTGTTTTTCTCGCTGTTTGAAACATTCACATGAAAAACTATTGTTTCCCCCCTGTTTACATCTGCACGGTATGGCAATTCTATCTCTATTCCGTATTTATGTACATAAATTTTTTGTATACTCCCCCCGCCTGAAATCCTTTTAATGATGCCGCCCCCGCTAATAACACTCGGGCAATCCGCATCATTTGAGGAAGAGCATCCGGATCCGCAAACACCATCCGTATCTGAACAAAGAACAGCGACATTCACATATGCATAGTTGCTTACATTGCCTGCACCACTTGCATTAACATATACAACAGATATGCCACTCGAGGCGGATGAGTTGACAGATACAACAAGACTGCTGGTATTTGTTGCTGATTGAGAACTCATATTGCCAATATACATAGTAAGATTTCCAGATGTGTTTGTCCAGCCATAAGGAAATGTCCAATTAAACCACACATCTTCAGCTGTTTCATTACCTATATTTTTAATGGTGGCACTAAAATTTATTCCAGTTGTGCTTTGCTCCACTGAAGTAGGGTATGTAACAATGTTCACATCAAGATAGGCCCCACCACTGTATGAATTTATCGTAGCTATAGTATTCAGTGAAGTTGGAGATGCTGTTTTACCGGGTGCAGATGGTTCAGCAGAGATTGTTATAGTCATGTTGCTTGCACTGTCGAAATCAGCATATTTTGCAGTCACATTGATATCCTTCACATCACCCGAAGCTATTGAAAACTGTTCTGTAGTGTTATAGTAAACATCTACTATAGGCCAGTCATCTGCCAATGTAATTACAAGGGTGTCATCCCCTGTATTATTTACTGTTATAATTCCCACATTGCTTATGCTGTTTACAAGCCCGTACGCATCAAAATAAGAAGGGCTCCTTGTCCATGTATAATCCCATGTTACATTCACGCTCCACGTCTGGGACGTATTGGAATTCCCGGTAGTATCATTTGACCATATTCTGTAATAATAAACCCTTTCAGAAGCAACAGTGGCAACAGAGGCATTCCAGAGATCCTGGCTTATATTAGTCATCGTTATGTTGTTCCATTCAGCATCGTATTTGTATTGCAATATGGCAGTGCTAACATTGCTTAAATCTGTTATATTGGCTGTGAAATTAAGAGTAACACCAGGATCAATGTCATTAGCAGAATCTGGTGATAATGCAACTGAATTAACAGTTGGAGGGGTGAAAGAATCTATATTAAAAGTATAATTAGTGTCATTCCATGAGCTTTGGGATTCATTATCATATACAAGACAATTCCATAAATAACTCCCATCAGGGATATTAGTAATAGTCCAGTTTGCTGATTCCTGCGTATAGCTTGAAATAGCTTTCAAATAAGAAGCATTAATCTCAGCAGCTGTTCTTGGATAGTCCGAGATCCTGAACTCATCAAAAATAGAATTTGACCTATCAGCACCAGCAGCATTACTCCCAATATACAAATAATTCCCAAAAGATCCTGTGCTGTAGTATTCGCCAGAATAATAAACACTCTGGTTGGAGCCATCTAAAAATATGTCCACCATGCCTCCGCCGCCGATCTTCCACACAGCAGCCACATGATGCCATTCACCACCACTCCATCCGCTCACATCCCTGCATGCGGATTTAGAATAACTGTCAGCATCATAAAAAATAAAGCACAGATCATAATAGTTAATGTACATCCTTATCTCACTTTGTTCGGACTCACCTGTTGAAAAAAGGTATGCATATTCCTGAGAACCAGGATCAAGCCCAAGCTTAACCCAGAACTCTATTGTTCCTTGACCAAATAATACATTATTAGCTGTAGGATATGTCAGTGTATCACTTGAATCCACCAGCACACCTTGCTTTATTTTCCCGCTAACAAAACTGGTAGAAGCGTAGCTTCCTGTATCCCCATCCTCGCATATATATGAATTGTCAAATCTGCACATGAGTGTGGTATTAGAATCATTCTCCAGCTCCATTATCTTTTTTGTGTCATAAATCCCAAAACCACCGTTTATGTTATGATAAAGTGATATGTTGAATATATTCTCGTCATCCGTGGCATTGCAAATAAAAGTCATGTTTCCAGAACCGGATATATTACCGTCACTTGGTGAAATCAGAACCACTCCCGGGGCATTGGAAGCCTCAACACATGGCAAAAAAACAAGTAACAAAAAAGCAAAAATCAATAAACAATATCTAAACTTTAACCCACCCATATTTATATATTTATATGATTTGTTTAAATAAAATAATTATATAATATTATTTATGACAAGATTTTTACTTGGAATTCTTGCAATTTTTCTTGTAATGATATGTTATTTCACTATCATGGGTTTTTTTATATATCAAGGCAGACCAACAGAGATCTACAGATGTGAAGGCTGCAACCTCCTCATTATTACAATAGACACACTGAGAGCAGACCATGTCTCATCCTATGGCTATTTCCAGAAAACAAGCCCTTTTATAGATTCATTTGCCAAGAAAGGAATAATCTTCACCAGGGCCTTTGCGCAGATTCCGCACACCCCACCATCCCACTGGTGCATATTCACAGGCCTCTACCCATACAAACACAACAAATATTCCACCACGGATAACGGGACAGGCGTTATAACATTATCAGACATATTAAAGGAGAATGAATATATAACAGCTGCTTTCACAAGCAGCAGGATGCTGCATGGCTTTAAACATGAGTTCGATTATTTCAATCCCCACATTGATAAAAAAAGAAGTGAAAGACCGTATTTTATAAATGCCTCAGAAACAACCAGAGCTGTTCTTTCATGGCTGGAAAACCATTCAGGGGAAAAGTTTTTTCTATGGGTTCATTATTTTGACCCGCACAGCCCATATGAACCACCAGAGGAATATGACATTTACAATTACAATCACACCAGGCTTTATTCAGACGAAAGATACAGCTATACAGGCCTTTCAAAGAAACGGTCAATAAGGGAGGACATGGCAAAATACGATGGGGAGATCAGATACACTGACATAGGCACAGGCCATGTCCTGAATAAGCTAAAAGAAATTGGCATGGAAAACAGCACACTTATTATCATCCTTTCAGACCATGGCGAATGCTTTGGTGAGCACAACTTCTCTGATTTCGGATATGAAGAGAATGAAGCATGTGTTTTCCATGGGAAGACCCTCTATGATCAAGAAGTCCATGTTCCATTGATTGTAAGAAATCCGAATTCCTCTTTAACAGGGTTAAGGATAGACACCCTGATAGAGACAGTGGACATTGTTCCCACAGTCCTTGACACCCTTAATATAAAATATCCCCTTGAGACTGACGGGGAAAGCATCGTGCCTTTACTGGCAGGAGAAAAAAGAAAAAAGGATTATGTGATCCTTCAGACAAGGCCCAAGAAAAGCAGTTTTTCCATTGGGATTCGAACCAATAAATGGAAATTCATAAACATGAGGCCTTCAAGTCTTGATATGGAAGAGGATATAGCGGAACAGGAAGGAAAGACAGTGGAAAAGAAAGAACAAGAGAAAGACCATGATCTATTTAAAAAATTATTATTCAGACCAAACGATGGTGAAATCACAAACCACTTTGAAAACCAGAAGACCATTGCAGAACAACTGGAAATCAGACTCAGAGACATTGTATCCTTTGGTGTTCTGCCTGTCATCAAGGAGATAGACAAAGAAACAGAGGATATGCTAAGATCCCTTGGATATATGCAATAACTGCTCATTGTCCACATCACCAAAGTCCATGGCCCATATCCAGTAGTCTTCAATACCACTAATAACTGTACGGGCTTTCCACTGACCATCCCATTCATAAACATTTACTATTCCCTGTTTATCAGAGTTGGCCACAATCTCATTCTGTCCGTCCGAATCCACATCTATTATCATAACTTCATGTATATTACCAGTAAGGTTTGCATCTATAATCCTGCGCTCCCATGACCCATCAGCCATGCGTACAATTTGAAGGCCTTCTGTGTCTGTTCCAATAATAAGCTCATTCAGGCCATCATTATCAGCATCCCCTATCTTTAGGCTCCTGGCCTTTATGTCATTGATCTCAGCTATGATTTTACCCTGAATACAGTTATCAAAATCATACATTTTTATCTTCAATGGTATCTCAAGTTCAACCTTCACTTTACCTTCCTGTATCTTCTGCCCTGATTCATTAGTCTCCTTTGCTATGCCCCAAAGAGCGGCAATTAACTCATTCTTTCCATCATTGTCCAGATCACCTGTCACTATTTCCTTGGCATGCGTATAGTTCAAATCATCAACAAGAACCCTCTGGTAACCAGAACCGTTCCACTTGTGCATGACTATAAAACCCGGTTGGGGCATACCCTTCCTTATGTTGGGTGCAGTAGGGTTCGAGAAAAACTCATTGATTCCGTCACCATCAGTATCAGATATTTCCACTTCATGCACATAGATGTTTTCTGCCCTGTCAACTTCGGTAATGTCCCAGGAATCACCAGACTTCTTCACAACAGCCACCACACCATCCTTATGCGTTCCTGCGACAAGCTCAGGCCAGCCGTCCGTATTTACATCACCTGTCTCAATATCCCTCACCCTTATAAAGGGCGGTTTCCAGACAACCTCACCCGCCCATGTACCGTTAACCTTTTTATATACCTTCAGTGAAGCATTCTGACCGCATGCAACATAGAGCTCATTAAGCCCGTCCCTGTCAAGATCCCCTATCTCACCTTTGTGTGCAACATTGGAATCAGAGATTATAAGACGCTCTATTCTCCAGTTCTCATCAGGGTGAACAATCCATATCTGGGCGTCACCAGCTTTGTATAACTGTTTTCCATTTTTATCTATGGTTATCTCAAACCTGCTCATTGCCATTACGAGTTCGTTTCCTGCCTCAGGAACCATCCCCAGCACAGATTCATTCCTGTCCCTGGGCAGTGGCATCTTGGGTTCATAAAAATATACAAAAAATGCAGCAACAACTAAAACAACAACAAACAATACAGTAGCAGCATCAATCATTTTCATAATACATTATCCTGTATCTTTAGGAGTTTGTTTATTATCCAATATATCCAGAATATCCTTGACAGTTTTGATGTGCTTTTTTTCATCCTTTAAGATTCCGAATATTATAGTATTAATCTCATTGTTTCCTGTTTTCTTAACTGCTTCTCTGTATATATCAGCTGCAATATTCTCTAGTTTAAGAATATCCCTGAACATGTCTTTAACAGGATTAGAGTTTATATCTTCCATTCTTCAAATCTCCCAATAACTTCAAGATACTGTAATTTATTCTTTTGGATTTCTGCGTGTCCAGTATCTTTAAAAGTTCCCATACACCTTCGTTCCTGTATTTCAAAAGGAACCTCTCTTCCCACCGCAATCCCTTTTCTATAGATTTAACAAGATATTCCCTGCTGATTTTACCACCCAAACAGAAAAAACTATTTCAAGCCCCCGAAAACCTCCTGCTCAGGGTAGACCTCTATGCCTGTTTTGGAAACTATCTGCATAGCAACAATCTTCTTTATATGCTTTGCTCCCCTCATTTTAAGAACCTCTATAGCATTTTCCCTTACATCCCCCTTTCTTATGTTATAAAGAACTATCACGCCATCAGCTAGAAATTCCTCTACGCCGCTTTTGCTATAAATCTCAGGGATCTGTTCGGTCTCTGTTATTAAAAACGTTGTTGATTTCATGCTTTCAAAAAATCTGAATAATTGTTCTATGTAACTCCTGTACATCTCATCCTTTTCTGTGAAAGCAGAAGCAATGGCAGTCAAAGAATCCACAACTACAAGGTCTGGATTAAAATTGTCAGGTATTATTATGGGTTTTACATTAATTAGCAGTTCACCCCTTTCCTTTTCCAGCAATGCATCAACAGATCTGCTTATATCAAATATGCTGAATCTTTTAATCATAAGTCTGCCCTTTCTTTCTAATTCCCTGGGGTTCCATCCAAAATCCTCCATGTGTTCTCTTAATCTCTCTTCAGATTCTTCAAAACTCATATACAGGCATTTCTTTCCTTCTCTGGCAGCATTAACCAGCATCTGCAAGCCCATTATAGTCTTTCCAGAACCAGCCCCTCCAGCCAACAGAATAGAAGCGCCCATGGGAATTCCTTTTTCAAAAAGTTTATCAAGCCCTTCTACGCCTGTTTTAATATATTTCCGCTGTTCTTCCAGAGGTTTCTTCAATATTCCCTCCCCACCACCTCTTAATTTTACTTTCTTCCCTGCTCTTTTCCTGGGTGGTTTTTTTGTATTTATCTGCTTTCTTTTTTGCTTTTCTGCCATACTATCGGTATATTATTTATAATCAAACCTAATAAATTTTTCCTTCATATGTTTAAACATTTTTTACATATATTTATAAAACAGCTTTACAATAGATAAAATACTGAGAAGATGACCCAGAATATGCTTCAGGAAATAGAGAAGAATGAATTCCTTTTAATACTGCTAGAAGAGAAAAAATATCAGCAAAAACTGGAAGATATTATAAGGTCAGTAAAAAAATCAAAGACCACGATATGTTATGTCTGTTTGAGCAAACCTTATAAGGATGTTATAGACGGATTAAAGGATATGGGAATAAATCCAGACAACTTCTTCTTCATAGATGTTCTTACATCTCATTACAAAGAACCATCACCGACCCGTAACTGCGTTTTTCTTTCTTCTCCAAACAACCTGGAATCAATAAAGGCTGCTATAATAATGGCAATCGAAGACAAGAACTGCAGCGTTATTATATTTGATACCATTTCTACTTTGCTCATATATGAACAAAGCTTCTCTGTAGTAAGATTTACACATAATCTTGTTTCAGAAAAAAAGCAGGAGAATGTTAAAAAACTATTCATTATAATTAAGGGAGGAAACATACCCTCAAATGATATAGATTCCCTTACCAAGGATTTGGAAATGTTCGCAGATAAAAAAGTTGATTTAACAAATAATAGGTAATAATATGGCCAAAAAAAAGATAATGGTGGTTGATGACGAGGAAAGCTTATTAGAGCTGGTAACAGCAGTGCTTGAACAGGAAAATTATGAAGTAATCACAGCCAGCAACGGTGAAGAATGCCTAAAGAAACTGAAAGAAGTAAAACCAGACCTTATCCTTCTGGATATGATGATGCCTGGAATGTCAGGAAGGGAAACATGTGAAAGGATAAGAAGAGATCCCAAAACAAAGGATTTGAAAATAGCATTCATAACAGTAGCAAAATTTTCAGATATCGGAAAGAGCACCCTGGAAAAGATGAAGGTTCTTGATTACATAACAAAACCATTTGATAATCAGGACCTTCTTAAAAGGGTAAAGAGGATGCTTGAGCAATAGCCAGAGTTATTATAAAATATATATAAATTCAAATTAAGTTTAAATATACAAGAGTTATATATAAATATATATATGGAAAAGGTTTTCCGGATATGTGATACTACCCTCAGAGACGGAGAACAAATGCCGGGTGTTGTCTTCACTCCAGAACAAAAAATAGAACTCGCACAAAAATTCTCTGATTTTGGTGTTGATGTCATAGAACTGATGCCCTGTGTTTCTTCTTTGGAAGCTGAAACAACAAAAACCATAGCCAATGCAGGCCTAGATGCTGAAATAACTGCTTCTACAATGATAAAAAAAGAACACATAGATCTTGCAGCATCCTGTAATGTAGACAGTGTTACATTATTTACTCCGGTATCAGATCTGCATCTGAAAGCAAAACTGATGAGTAGAGAAGAAAATATTCAAAAGTCACTTGACGCAATTGATTACGCAAAAAATTATGGCCTAAAAGTAAATTTCGCTGGTGAGGATTCCACAAGAGCTGATATAGAATATATATTGGAATTTATAAAGAAGATATCACCATATATAGAATATTTTTTGGCTTGCGATACAGTGGGTTGCCATACACCGGAAAGATCATATTCATTTTTTAGAGAATTATGTGCTAATACCAGCTGTGCAATAGGTCTGCACGGCCACAACGATTTTGGCATGGCAACTGCCAACACCATAGCAGGCCTGGCAGCAGGTGCAAGCATTTTTTCCGGAACATTTACAGGTATAGGCGAGCGGTCAGGTAATGTCTCAATAGAAGAGGTATGTTCAGCCCTTAAATTCCTATATTTCATAGACCTTTGTGTTAATTATGAAAAAATAACAGAGATCTGCAGAGTTGTTGAGAAATATTCAGGAATCTCTGTTCAGCCGCATAAGCCAATAGTCGGAGTTAATTCGTTTTCCCATGAATCCGGCGTCCATGTTAACAGCGTGCTAAAAAACCCCAGCACATACGAACCCTTTAATCCCAGGCTTATAGGGCAGCAAAGAAGAATTATCTTAGGAAAACACAGCGGGAAAAGCAGCATAAGACACGAATTTGGTTCAAACCTATCTGATGCCTGGGCATGCATGATATTGGACAAGATAAAAACCATATCCCAGAAAGAAAAGAGAATGATAACAGCTCAGGACATACTCTGCATTAAAAAGGAACAGGGGGGATTGAAATTAGAATAAAAAATTTTTTTTATCTGCTATACAGAAGGCTCAGACCAGGATTTGGGCTTACCTTCGGGTTCATAATAATGTATGCAGTAATTACACAAAACTTTGCTTTTAATCTCTTTACTGCTGCCTTTGGTTTCTTGTTTTTGGCCCTGTTCGGGGATTTTTACAACGACTATTGGGATTATGATGAAGATATCCGGAATAAAAGAAAGGATAAATTCACAACATCAGGCTTTCTGGCAAAAGAGCAAGTCAAGGACATCTCCTACATATTGGCTGCTGCAGGAATAATAACACTGTGGTTTATTAACTTGTTGATTTTTGTTCTCGGCTTATACTATATTGCATTACTCATAGCTTATTCCCATCCAAGCATCCGCCTGAAAGGCAGTATTAAAGGTTATATGACATTGGCAAGCTTTTTCTTTCTATTGCCACTTAGTTTAATATTCACTTTAAATACCACTTCGCTGTTATTTGCTGCTCTTTTTGGTTTATTCTTCTTTTCCCAATATACCTATATCCTTTGCCAGAAAGATTCTACAGACACCAGAGATAATAAAAATTTATATCTCAGCCATGGCTGGAAAAGGTCCACCAAAGTAACAGCCTTATTCGGTGCTCTTTCATCAATAACTCTGCTGTTAATATCTTTTGTCAATCCGTATTTTATATTTATATGGCTTCTGAATCTGTTTGCCAAGATGTTGAATATAAGTAAGATTTTGAGAATGACTGTAACAAGAAAGCAAAGAGGAAGAATAGTCCTTCTGGAATTTGTTACACCGTATATGTTCTTGGGAGTCGGGTTTGTATGATTTATCTGATATACAAACGTTTCAGGACAGTTTTGTTCATGCTTGGTTTCATTCTCATGTATGGTACCTATTCAGGCAACCTGAATGCAACACTGGTGCCAGTAGGTGCTTCTTTCTTCTGCATACAACTTTTTTGCGATCTTTACAATGATTATCAAGATTATGATGAAGATATAAGGAACAATAGAAAGGATAAATTAACCATTGGCGCTGGGACTGACAAAAAGAAAATAAGGAATTTATCATTTTTTGCCTTATTTTTAAGCATTATATTTTTATTTTTCACTAATATTTTTGTATTTGCCCTTGGTTTTTATTTTATAACCATTGCATATTTATATTCAAACCCAAATGTCCGCCTGAAATACTGGGGCCCAACTAAATACTTGATATTGTGTTCACCATTTCTATTGCTTGCACCGATGTTGAATACGCTTTTTCTGAGAACACTTTCTACAAGCGATATATTTTTTGTACTCTTCATTTTCTTTGAGATCTCTTATATAATGATACAAAAAGATTCCACTGATTTAAAGGACAGAAAAAATACTTTCTTGATGTATGGGTGGCGTACCTCATCTATGATCTGCATAGCTTTTGCCACGCTTGCTCTGGTTTTTCTGTTTATAATGTCGCTTTCCGGGCCATGGTTAATATTCATATTCGCATTAAATGTTTTATCAAAGTTGCTTAATATTTCTGGCATATGGAGAAGGAAGATTAGCAGAAAAACAAGGGGAAGACTTGTTACAATAGAATTCATAACCCCCCACCTTTATGCATTTTGTTATTTATTGTGATTTGTGGTAGATAATATGGACAAGGAAATTTCCAGAATGTTCGACAACCGCTCTGCAGAATATGATAAAAACATAGAGACGCTAAGAAATGATAAATTCGTGTCGAGATATATAGAGATTTACTTTAGAATGATAGACGCCATTGTTAATCACATAGATTCAAATAAAGAAACCATCGTTCTGGATATAGGCACGGGGACAGGAAGACTTGCATTTGAGATTGCAGGAAAGGTCAAGAGAGTTATCGGGATTGACATCTCAGAAAAAATGCTTGAGGCAGCGAAGAATAACTCCATTAAATCTGGAATAAAAAACATTGATTTTAGGTCTGGCAGCTTTTTACAACCTGGTGATTTTAAAAAACAGTTTGATGTAATCGTGTCCAATCTGGCATTGCATCATCTTACAGATGAGGAAAAACTTATAGCTGCCCAAAACATGAGAGATTTGTTGAAAAACAATGGAAAACTTATAATAGGAGATGTGATGTTTTTCTTTAATCCAAAAATAAACTTTGTAAAATGGTGGCTGATGAAAAAACATATCAAGAAATTTGCGGGCAGGGTGTTAAAAAAACAGATTTTTGATCTTAGAAAAGAGCATGCAACACATGTAAAAAATTTAAAAACGATTTTTGAAAAATCCGGATTCCACGTTGTTGGTATAAAAAAGATTTTCCCTATTGCAGGCATTGTGTTTGCCCAAAAATCAGATTGAATACAAGACCTCAAGTTTTTTGCAACCTTCCTTGAATTTTTTTATCCTGAATTTTTTGTTTATGAGCCACACATATCCAAGTATAACATTTACCAGAAATTTCCAGTTGTCTTTCTCGGTTTGAAATCCATATGGTGGGTAATCTATCCTTATCCTTACCTTATTTTTTTCATATGATATATTTATGACCCCCCATCCCATAGCATGAAGAATAATCTTTAACAAAAAGAGTTTCTTGGTCGCAGAGGATTTTTTTATCAAACCATTAAAATAATCATAGGATATTTTAGCTACTTTATCCATAAGAATGGCCCTGTCACCTATAAGATGAAATACAGTGTTTTCTATGTTAACCAACGGCCTTCCTCTGAAATATATACGGTTGTTTTTCTTCAAATGAAATATGTCTTTTTTCAGCGCCTGTTTTAATGTAATGCCAGATGTCTTTGACAATCTATTGAGTTTGTAATAAAGTGACTTTTTCTTGGTTCTTACGGTAAACGGCTTTTTATCAGTAACAAACGAATATACAAACCATTCACCTGATTTGGATAATTTTTCATTCTTTATGCTGCACCCAAGACATGCTTGTATCATACCCGCACGTGCGCCGGACATAAACTCATTTTTCCCAACACACCGCGTTATAAACTCCCCCTTGGTTTTGATTATGATTTTCTCGCCTTCTTTTCTTGCCCTGATATCATCAATTAAGCCCATGTTTATCCACACCCTCTTTGCAACAGTGTTTACAAGCGTGGTTATTGGCACCTTTCTCAGGAATTTCGGCATAATGCAACTGGTGGTTATAAATCCCCATTGTTTTCCTATACCCCTTGTTTCTTTTGCATAACCAGCATCTTCACATTTTTTTATATAATAAGCTAGAATTTCCTCAAAGAACAGGGTAATGCGTCTCTCCTTCAATTTAAATCTGTTCACAACTCTCCCGACACTGACATCTATTATATTCTTACGAAGCGATTCAGAGAGTCTCATATTAAGAGAATTAGAGGACTGTAATATAAGCATTTAAAACTTTCTTTTAATTTTTATATGTAGATGATTTTTATGGACGATAATACCATTTTATTAAGAAAAATACTCAGGACATTGAAGGATATGGATTCCCATATTAAAGACATATGTAAACAAATGGAGAAAAAATAATTATATAATTTTTGTGCCTGTTAGTTTCAGGTCTTTGTTATTTATTATTAACTCATGGGGTATTTTTGGTTCAAAGGACGTGTATCTTAGTTTGTGCACCTGAAGTGTTCTCAGAGGCCTTTCTTCAAGCTCCAGGAAAGATAAGTGCAAAACACCATCGCACTCAAATGATTCTCCGTTCCCTGTGTCTATTTCATCACCTTCTGTTTCGCATATAAGAAATGTGCATTTGCTTATAGATTTCAGATGCTTTAGCAGCTCTGAAAGATGCACTCTGTAGCTCCTTTTGCTTTCAGCAAAGATAAGGAGCTTATTGATGTTGTCAATTACAAGTCTGTCTATTTGAGGATATGATGCAATTATCTCATTAAATCTTTTCATTGTGATATTCTCCCCCAGTGTTATATGCTCTATAGCGCATATCTTTCCTATATGATTCTTAATTCCCTTTAAGGATGCTATATTATCAGTTGCTCTTAAAAGCTCTTCCCTGTTCTCACTTAGCGACACATAGCAGCACTTTTCCTTTGCCTTAAGGCCTTCCATAAGAAACCTGAGGCTGAAAAGAGTCTTGCCTGTCCCAGGCCCTCCTGATACCAATATATTTGTATTGGCCGGCAGACCCCCGCCCAGAAGCCTGTCCAGTTTCTTGAACCCACTTCCTAGTTTCACATTAATCCTCTCCAAAAACAGGCACACCTGTTCTTTTATTATCAAGCTCTATTACCAAGAATTTCCTTTCTTCAACATCAACTATACTGCTTCTGACATTCTTTTTTAAAAAAGCTATGTTATTGTTTTTTAAAAATTTGCTGGGTACCATTATCCTGTTTCCGTTCCCGAGCTTTCCGGTTGTAAGCACCCTATCAAAATTATCTGCAGGCATAACTATAAACTCTTTTGTATCAGAGTTTATGTTTTCGTATTCCTTTTTTGTCAGCCTGAGCGTCAGAAGAATATCCCTATCTTCCCATTCTATTCTTTTAAGCAAACCCATAGTTTATATATAAAAAGACAATATTTAAACTTTACGCTTTATTTCAGGATATGCACCTGATCCAGAATTCATATATTACTTATATATTCGTTGTTTTTTCTTGCATGCCTCACAGATGTCCTGTTTACAGGAAGTGTAAAGTGAAACTCACTGCCCTTCTCAGGTACGCTCTTCACCCATATTTTGCCACCTAAAATATCCAAAAGCTCCTTGACCAGGGCGAGGCCAAGCCCGGTGCCTCCTACCTTTCTTGTATACGAAGAATCAACCTGATAGAACCTCTCAAATATTTTTTTCTGATTCTCCTTTGATATACCAATGCCAGTATCCTTAACCATGAAGTGTACGTTATTCTTTTCCTTGGCTACCTTCACGGTTATTTTCCCCTTGGGGGTGTACTTAATAGCATTATTTATAAGGTTTATGAGAATTTGAGTTAATCTCTCCTTATCAGTAATAATTTCTGGCATACCCTTTTCTATTATAAATTTGGATTCAAGGCCTTTTTCTTTTATTAACATTTCCATTTCCCTCTTCATATTGCTCATGAGCTCATTTATATTCACCTTTTCTAAAACAAGTTTTACGGTTCCCAAGTCTATCCTTGAAAGGTCTAGTATATCATTAACAAGATTAGCAAGCCTTCTAGTCTCATGATCCATTATTTTCAGATACCTGTTCCTTTTATTGAAATTGTTTGCTATCTTTCTGTTCTGCAACAACTGGGAAAATCCATGAATTGAAGTCAGGGGAGTCTTTAATTCATGTGCCGCTATAGAAATAAACTGGTCCTTCTTTGCATCCATTTCCTTTAATTTTTTCAGGCTTTCTTTCAGTTTTTCCTGTGTATGTACAAGCTCTTTGTTGGTATGATCCATATCATCCATCATGTTAAGGACAGCGGTTTTTGTGTCTGTCAGTTCCCTTACTTTCTGATTAAGCTCCTTTGTCCTTTCCTTAACCTTTTGCTCCAGCTCTTGGGCATGCTTTTTTATTTGTTCCCTTGATTTTTTCAGATCCTTGGCCATCTGCTTAAATGCTGATGCAAGCTCCCCTATTTCATCCCTAGATGTTATCCTTATTTTTGTTTCAAACCTTCCCTGGGAAATTTCACGTGTGGCCTTTGCCAATTTGGACAGGCCAGATATTATGACACCTGACAAAAGAAACGACAAGAAAAAACCAAAAAGCACAATGAAAATTTCTACTACAGCGAACCGATTGATTAACGATGCAATAATTTCATGTTGTTTGTTGATATTGGCATCCAGAACATCTGTTTTAGCCCTGATCAAGTCTTCCTGAATCTCCTTTATTTCATCTAATAGTGTGTATATCTTAATGGTTTGCTTATTTACATCAAATGCGGATGTCCCTTTCTCCATCGAATCTATAAGAGCTTCGGTATATTCATTGATCTTGGACATCTTAAGCAATAATTCATTCCCACAATTCTTTTCGGACTGACCGCAAATCTCATTTGTTTTATTGACAAAATCATCAATCTCTTTAATTAGGATCTTCTTGTGCTCTTCACTGCCAACCAAGAGATAGCTCTCAAGATTACTTTCAATAACAGAAGCAGACTCTATCTGCTCCCTTAGGGTTGCAATGTCATCACTCAGAGGTTCCACCTCCAATGATAATGTAGTGAGCTCATTTAGAGACCGATAGCTTATTACAAAAAACAATGTAGACATCAATAGGATGAACAAGAAACCTAGGAATATCTTCTTTCGAATAGTAATCGGCAGCATTATTACCCTCCAATAATGCTATCAGCATTTCTCAGCATCAAAGGTGTGAAAACAACACCCAGTTTCTCGGCAATCTTAAGGTTCAGCATCAGCTTTCCCTTCTCATTCGTGACAATGGGTATGTCCGATGGCTTCTCACCCTCAAGTATCCGGAGAGCGGTCTGAGCAGACCATTCCCCCTGCTCTTCAGGTACCTTTGTCAGACCAATTAGTGAGCTCTGCATAACCCAAGGATTAGTCGTACCAAATGGAATACCTGTGTTATTCAAAGCAAATGCTTCTGCCTCATCACTATCCCAGTCTGTTATTCCTGCATTATTCTCAAATATCACCATATCAACCTCATCCTGCAGATTCAAGAATGCATCTTTCCACTCTTCCATGGTTGTAACCAAATACACCTTTGTGAAATTAATACCAAACAGCTTGTCATAGTATTCCAAATTCTTCCTCTCAGTTAAAATGTCGGCTGAGAGATATCCTAATCTTTCTCCATCAGAAAAAATCTTTAAATGCTCTATGAGTTCCGGTATCAGAGCAACCTCAACCATACCAGCAGTATTATTATATGGAAGGTCATAAAGCGAGGCATCCCAGTTTAATCCGCAGAAAACAACAGGCAGGTCAGCATCCCTGTAATAAGGCATAATCAAGTACTTCATGGCATTGTCATCAGAGGCAATAACAACATCAGGATCGAACTCCTCGATCACAACCTTTGCATCCAAAGCCGCCTGCTCCTTGAATTCATCCGATGGGTTCCTCTTCGTATCCATTCTATGAATCTTCAGCTCAACACCAGTATCCTTAAGAGTCTCCTGAACCCCCCTGGTTATACCATCACTCCATTCATACCCCTCATGATAAGAGTCAATGTACAGAATCTTCTTCCCTTCATAATCGAGGGGCTCTGCAGTTCCGTTCCCATTCCCCTCACCAGTTCCAGCCGGTTGTGCAGTACACCCACTGATAAGGACAACTAAAATTACTCCAAAAAGAAAAACAATCTTCACTTGGCCTGTGGATAATTCCATTCTCACCACGCTTATATACTTATATGTTTGCACAGGTTAATAAACATACATTTTGTTTAAACATTTATTGTATTTGTATATCTATTTAGACTTCTTCTTTAGTTGCGCTTCAAGCTCCTTTATCCTTTTCTTGAGATCCATCATCCTGAGCTCCCTTCCCACACTCATCTTGCTAAATCTCTCAAGCTCCTTGACCCTGTTCTCCAGCATACTCTTCGATTTTTCTAGATCCACTGTCCTTTTCCTGAGCTCGGCTTCTAGGTCGTGACTCTTTTTTTCAAGTCCCTCCATTTTAGCAATCCTTTTTTTCATTAATTTGTCCCTTATTCCCAGACCTGCTACCCTCTTGCTCTGGATTTTTCTAATTGTATACAGCGTTATCGATACCACAAACATAACATATAAGGATCCAAACAAGTAAACCGATGCTATAAGAAACTTATCATTCACAACACTTATTTCCCAGAAATCCAACAGTATCTGACCCAAATAACCCATAAGGAAAAAGACTGTCATTACAAAACAGATTATCCACACATTCCTTATTTTCCCTGGCTCCAGGGATTTTATTATCATCCTGTATTTAACGAATGATATAATGAAAACAGATACCCCGATCCACATCATTATTGTGTTTAACATACAACTACCTCCCGCGCATCATTCACCAGGACATGCCTCCATTCCCTGTCCAGAATATAAACACTGTCTGTTATTGAATTGAGCAGTGTGTTGTGTTTCTCCTCAACTTCTTGCTTTCTTTCTGGCATCCACTACACCTCCACGACTTTATCAACAAACATGCTTAGATCCTTCATAAGCTCGCTTTTTACATCATCCTTCAATGCCAAAAAAATACCCTTCACTCCGGCAGATCTTAATTTGGATATGACTGAATGTGAAAATTTTATTAAAGTCGATGGTTCCTCATAAACCAAAAGTGTGGATAATGAATCAAAAACAAGACCATCAAACTTTTCTTTATCCAGAGCCTTCTTTATTGCAATATCCATCTCAGTAAGGGCCTTTGGTGAAGAAACAAAAACAACCTTGACATCAGAAAATCCCTTAATACCAACCTTTACACAATCAATAAAAATAAAGTTTCTGGTTTTTATGCCAGCTTTCTGAAACATGGGGATTAGCGTGTCATATGGTTTATTAAGGGAAACATAACATGTTTTTTTAAAATTTTTTGTTGAAACATCAACAATGTCTTTAAGGCTTTCTGAATAGTTTTTTTCAGAGATTAAAAACACTAAAATATCATGCCCCTTAATCTCCTTTTTTATGTTGTTCCTTGCATTTGCCATTACTTATAATTGGTTAAAAGAATATATAAATAAATCAAATAAATGTTTAAACAAATATTTATACTATGCCAATAAACCATCCAGACTGGCAGCCATATACTGTGCGCTTTCCTATATCTCCATACTGTTTATGAATACTCCATATACTCACTTTGGATGCATTCGCACAGAGCTGTTTTGCAGTTTCATTTCATTTATTTGCTTTTCCCATATTCTCACTTTAACTGTAATTGGTCATTATATAATCTATCCTAACTCTCACTTTTAGAGTAAATGAGAACTTATCAAATATATATTTTATATTATATCTTTTACTAATAATATTTCGTATTAAATATATTAAAATAAGTATAATACATTAAAACTAATATAAAATAACTATAAATAAATATCTTTTAAAATATATATATTATAAAGAATACTAAACAATATTACTAATAGATAACATTTATTAATCATTAATGCATAAATTAAGCATAAAAAATAAAGTGTGGATAACAAAATCCGTAAAAACGGACATGAAGTCCGCATGATGCTGGTTTCAAAGTGGAGGCACTACAGATGACGCAAAGACAGATTGCAATGGATATGTTCCTAAGGGAGAAGCCCACAAAGATACTAATGGGTCTGAGAACATCCAAAGGTTCAGTATACGCAACATTGCTTTCTAAAGATGCAGACTGCACCTACTCCCACACCATTAAAATACTTAATTTCTTTAAAGACATGGGCATAGTAAAATTCGAAAAAAAAGGCCGGATAAAAAAGGTCATGCTGACAAGTGATGGCCAGGAAATAGCCCAGAACATGGAATCCATAGTAAAAAAGCTTCTGAACATAGAGACTGCCATGAAAAAGAATGAAAAAAAGAAAAAAACCAAGAAATAGGTCAATCTGCGCATAATCAGGATATGCGGATAAATACTGAGGCATCTCTTAAAAATTTCGCAAATCCGGACATTAATCTTTCATGCTCTTTCAGGCATTTTCAACATAACCAATCGGTCTCTGTTATTTAAGCTTAGCATAAACAGGTTAAATCGCATAATCGGACATTTATTTCTTTCGGTCAAGATTAATATATGGGAACAGTGGACATGAATAATTTTATGACAAGGGAACAGCTTAACCAGTACATAAAAGAATGGTCCCGCCCCAGGATCAGGCTCTACTCTAAACAGACAGGGGAAATGAAAGGTGATTTCTTTCTCTATAGAATTGGTGATGAACAAACAGGAAGATTTTTTGTGAATATCTGGTGGCAATGCCCTAGAGAATCTCATCACACCCTCCAGACAGGAGATACCATAGGAATAGAGGTTCCTGGCAGAACAGGTGTTGTTGTCAAAAAACTCCTCTTGTGAGTATCCAGCCGAATCCGGACATTATATATCTTACCATGTCCAGGACGTCTTCTTCAGATATCACAAAAGGCTTAGTTTATAAGCAAAACATCCACTATTTCTTCTCCATACCCTAGCCTCCGGGAGCACAATAACCCCAAAACCCCTGTTCCTATAGGAAACCTAAAAAGTAACGAAATGGATATTCTGTTACGTAAAACGTTACAACTTGAAAGTAAAAGTAACGAAAATGTAACTTTTATAAATAATTGTTACCTAAATATTCATATGTCCGAAGCAGCAAAAGAGTCAGTCTATTATTTGAACAGGGATGAGATAAAGAAGATAATATTATGTGCCCCGTCCCTTAGAGACAGGATAATAATAAAGATTCTTGCAAGAACAGGTATAAGAAGAGGGGAACTGAGGGATCTGGAGATCCGGGATATCAATTTTGAAAAAAAACAGATTTACATAAGGCACGGAAAAGGCAACAAAAGCCGGACCGCTCCCATAGACCAAGACACGCTTCAGGATATAAAATTCTACATTGGCGAAAGAAAAGAAGGAAAACTTATAATAAGCAATAAGCAGAACACGATTTCTCTTAAGCAGATAAATGAGATATGCGCTAAATGCGGCAGATTAGCTGGTATAAGGCATCCAAATCCTGGTAAAAGAGATATAACCCCGCATCTTTTCAGGCATTCCTTGGCCAGAATGATGCTTGGAAAAGGCATGAGAATGGAAGAAGTAAAAAAGATATTGGGGCATTCCAGCATAAGAACAACAATAGATGTATATGGGGAACCCGGCATGGATACTGTACAAAAAAGCTATGAGAGGATAATAAATGAAATAATTTAATGGTTTAAAAATCTTACCTTGAAGTATTAAGATATGGCAAAAACAGCATTCAAACCCCTTAGGATGTTAAAGGTGTACAAATTTAGTCCTGATAATCTAACCACAGAGGCCCTGGCCGAGCTTCCAGGTTGTGTACTCGACCTGGCAGGAACTGCAAAGGCTTATACAAAAAGACAGGCCCTTGCTATGCACATAGACAGCCTGGATCTTCCTGGGGATATGGACAGAGGAGAATTTCTAAATAAATTATGTGCCTGCACAGAGGATGAAAATTCTGATTTATACTCACCTGAATTTGTGACTGTCATGAGAGAGGACTACCCAATTAAGAGATTTGTGGTGGGTTGGCTGGTTAATTATTATGCAGAGAATGAATTAGGAAGTTTCAGAGGAACGCAGGAAGAAAAGAGAGTCCTGGCCAGAAGATTCATGAAAGCACACGGAATATATGATAATAGATTCAGCAGAACAATCACGGTTCCTGGGAAACCAACCAAAGAAGGCCTGAAAAAGGCCTTAAGAAAGGCATTGGACTGGAAGAAATATGATGCCCTTTGCGCTGAGTATGAAACCGCCCTAAGGAAAGGCCTGGATGAAAGAGAGGCTGAAGCAAATCCTGTTGAGGTTCAGATGTCCTTATTCTGACTCAATCCACTAGAATATGTTTTTTATAACCATCCTCATCCAAAATCTGTATGGTTTGTCCTTTTCTTAAATACCGTTTTGAAAGCTCTAATGAATAAGGCTCAAAAATTAATCCACCCCTGTCTCCTATGGTTATACTTCCGAGATTCTCTTCACAAACAGACCCAATATATACGCTTGGAAGTCTAATCCCTGCCCCATCCGCATCTATTATTTCTGCAATCTGCTTCCTTGTTATCGGTATCGGCTTCACAGAATTTTCCGGCATGTTATACATTTAGCAGAAAACTTTAAATTTTTAATTCCACCACTGTGTTCACTGGTGGTCTCCACTCAAGTTCCAGCTTCACCAATTATCAAATAATAAAATATCAGTAGGTGAAGCGTATGGCCAACTTAGTCAGCCATAGCTCCAGCGTCGGCAGTTGCTGGATTGGAACAACTGCTCAAGGAAGTAATGAACAAATATAACATAGAATGCAGGGAATT
>CAYNRQ010000007.1:0-27361 GCA_964399875.1 uncultured archaeon | reverse complement strand
CCAGTCTTATTAACCAATTGTATGTGACTGGTGGTAAGGAGCTAACCGACTATTATCTTTTGAGAATGGTTTATGAGCTGTATCTGACATCATAACCAATTTAGAGACTGCGTGGTCTACAAATATATGGGGAGGGATATACTTTACTTACATGCTGCTGCCAGTTTTGTATTAAAATTAACAGATTAACGGACTGTGCTAGTTAGGTAACTTGATATCAAGTTTTTTTCCGCCGCTTTCAAGAACCAGTTTTTCTATTTCTTTCTTTTTTTCGAGAAGTTCCTCTTTTACCTTATCTTTTTCCTTTTCGATTTCGCTTGATTCTTTTTTCAAGTTGCATATTTCTTCTTCCTGCTTTTTTATTTTCTCTGATATAATCTCCTTTTTTTTGATTATTCCTGAATGGTTTTTTTTCCTGTTTTCTTTTTCCTGTTTCTTGGAAAGAAGATCATTATAAATCTTCTTTAATTCTGGCAGCTCTGTATCCATAAAATTAATAAGATTGTTTACCTTTTTGCTTTCACTCTCTTTAAGGTTTATTTTTTTCTCATCTGAGAGTTTTTTTATTTCCAGAAGGATAGTCTTCCACTGATTTTCATTATCTGGCAAAACAATATCTCTGAACGGATTTTCAGGAAAGACCTGTTTTTTGTCTACGCTATGCCTTAGTTTTTTGAAAGGTCTTTTCATTGAAGAAAATTTCAGATTTATGTCGTTCTCTATCTCCAATGTTTTTTTGTTTATATTTTCTATTTCTTTATCCGCATCTTCTATGAATTTCCATTCTTTGCTTTTTAGATTATTTTTTAGGGTCTGATCATCTTTTTCTTTTTCTTTTTCTAATTCCTTTATGTTCTTTTGCAGTTCTTTTTCCTTTTTTTCGAGGAATTTTAACTGTTCCAGAAGTTCTGTCTGCCTGTTTGCATTGTTTTTTGTCTCCTCTACTAACCACATAATCTTTCCGTCAGAATCTAGGAATTGTCTCAAGGATTTTAGTTTTTTTTCTATGGTGTCTATATTTTTCGCTACAGACCTGCTTTCATTGCCGAAATATTTAGAAAGAAGAATTCCCTGTTTGGGTGTTATATTTTTCAGCTCTTTCATAACGTCTAACGTGCTTTTTTGGAAATCCTTTAACAAAGAATAATTCAGATCCTTTGCAATTTTCTGAATATTGCTCATCAGACTGTATGCTTTTTTAACAAAAGAATCCTTTACCATGTTTGCTGCAGTATATGTTTTATCATCAATCTCAAAACCTGCATTTCCCAGTGTATTGAGGGACGATTCCATAACCGAGAGCTGGGATGTTATTTCATTATAAATTTCTCTTGCGTCTGTTTCTACCTTTTTTATTTTTTCAGAAAATGTTTTATCCAACCATTCCTGTATCTCTGCCGCGCTTATAGCCTGTGGTTTCTCTTCTGCAGCCTTTTCTTCCTCAGGTGGCAGCTCCTTCTTTTTTCCGAATAAACCAAATAGACCCATGATTTATTTTAAATATTTAAATATTAAACTGTGCTGGGGGGTCTGCTGCAAAAGGGCCTTAAACATCATAGGTTACTCTATAACAAGGGGGGAAGCAACATGTGTTGCTCTTAACTCTTGCTCTATTTCCTTGATTTTTGTATAAAGGGGTTTTAGATTGATTTTTTCTATATTTTCTTCAAGCCATTGCATTTTTGTTTTTAAGCTTTCCATATCCCTGGTCATATGCTCTGCATTCATCTTTTTGAACAGAATTTCCAGTTTTTTTAGTTCTTCTATTTTTGTATTGACATTTCCTGCCCAGTTGTTAATTTTTTTGTAAAACTTGTTGTTTTTTGCTGCATTTTGTTCTATTGCCTCATTGATCTTTTCAAATTCCCTGAAGATCTCTTCTGTTACTTTTTCTTTAACTGGTTTTTTCATTTCCATTAAAGCTTTTTTGATTCTTTCAAAATCCCTTATCCTGTTTTCTATTCTCTCTATGCTTTCCCTGTTTTTTCTTATAGCGCCCAGAAATTTTGATATTTCATTGGCTTCTATAGCGGTTTTCAATTCTAAGAGTTCACCTTTCATATTTATTTTAAATTTAGAAATGGATTTTTCTCTTTTCAGATCCATATTTTTCTCGAATTTTTCGAGCCTTTTCCTCAACTCAATATCTATTAATTTTTTAATTCCGTCCTTTAATTCCCGTATTTCGCTTTTGAATCCTTTTTTTGGAGGATATTTTAGTATTTTTTTCATCCTATCCCTTTAAATTTCTCTTGGCATCTTTATAATTCTTTCCTATTCTTGCCATGTTAAACCTTTTTGCCGCATTTTTTGCAAAATCTTGCTGTCTCTGACAATTTGGCGCCGCATTCACTGCATTTTTTTGGCCCTGTTTTTTTTATGGTTTCTGCTTGCTTTATGTTTTTCATTTCCTGCTTTATTTTATTGATTTCATTGATCACGTCATCTAGCATATCTATTTTCTTTGTCTTTTCCAAGGATTTGCCCAGATTCTGCAGCATCTCTGCTGATTCAGGAGAAACGGCATTTGTTGTGAGCCTCAGCTTATCAATCTCATTCTTTAGATTAATAATATCCAATTGATTGACTATAATCATATCTTTTGTCTCTGCTATTGTATCCTTTAAAGAATTTACTTTCTGCTCTATTGTATTGATGTGTGTGATTATTTCCTGCACTAATTTATCTTTTGGCTTAGAATCTGTGCTATCTGTGGTGGATTCATCCAATTCTTCATCTTCCTGATGCTCAGGCTCGTCATTGTCTGGCATGAATATTCCCCTATTATAATATTATAAGTCTGGATATAAATTACCATATTTGATATATTATACTTCCTGTGTTATGGATTTACTAGGGCATGCATCATTAAGAATTTTGACCTCAGTCAGAGTATTATTTATATCATCTGTGAGGACAGCGTCCAGTAATGCCCATTCTCCTGGTAACATTGGATTTGACTGTGTTTTTTGACTTGTAGAATTAACGTCATAGGATCTTATTTCTGATGTGTTCAGAACTATTTCAAAAGAAAAACCATAAAGTTTTTGTGTTCCTGTATTTACTATTCTTGCTCTTAACCAATCGCTAGAACCTGTAAAATTCCAGTTTATTCCATATGTTCCATAGTTTGTATCAAAATCATAATCC
This sequence comes from uncultured archaeon, assembly GCA_964399875.1. GTDB lineage: Archaea > Aenigmatarchaeota > Aenigmatarchaeia > QMZP01 > QMZP01 > CAYNRQ01. Next base: position 24,211 of record CAYNRQ010000007.1, on the reverse strand, counting down.
GTGTTCTGGCATATAAGCCTCTGATCTATATCACCACCTGTTCTATTCGATACATTAAGTGCTATATTTAGTGCCCATGGTGCAACAATAGTTGCTATAGTCACTACAATAGCTATGAGTATAACTGCGGATATTATAGGTGAAATGCCAATTATGGTTTTTTTCATACCTTATTCGCCTCTATTTCTATAAAATCTGCCCCTGAGGTTAGTGTAAAATTGATATAGTAATCTATATAACTGGAATTCATTCTTGCAAATGCAGCAGCATAAGGCAGGTTATAGCCTGAATCCAGCATGGCGGTGTATCCATTTCCAGACATTGATGTTACTTTATTATCAATGGATATCTGCAGGGAATGAAGATCCAACCAATTCTTTGTATCCTTGTTATATACTGCCAACAATATGTCAGAGGTGCTATAGCTTGCATAACTGCCTGAAGACCCGATCTTTTTGATATAAACTCTAAGGTATTCATTTTCAAGTATATAGGCATCGGTTCCTTCGTAGGTTCCTTCATAGGCAGATGCCTCTAGATTTGCACCTATAATAACATTGCCGAATCTTTGCGATGTGCCTGATGAAATAACAGGGGTATCTGTTTCCACCTCCCAATAGATAGAATCGGTTGTTTCATTTACTGTCAATCTGCCTGGATCAACCCTTAGGTAAACAGTCCTTTTTGAATATTTGCCCTCAGAAGCCACTTTCCTTATTATCTTATCCAGTTCTGTAAATGTGTCCTTCATTTTTTCAATCACTGACGCTGCCTGCATTTTCTGAATAGCAGGCATACCGGCTTCGTATATTAAAACAGTCACTGCTATTGTGATTGCTAAGAATATTACACCAGAAATTAGACTCATTCCTCTGCTCATGTTTTAATATTGGATTTGCTTTATTATAAGATTATTCAAGGCCTTTCCATTCTTTTCTTGCCCTTTCCAGCCTCTCGAAGTTGTCTGTTTGCAGGAATTGTTTCACGCATGGAATGCCAAATATCTTACCTTCCTTCACCAGCTTGGGGAATATTTCCTTTTCTATGCTAACAAATTTATTTGTGGGGATGTAATCGAATATGCTTGGGTTCAGGATATATGCGCCCGCATTGATCAGTTTGTTGCCCTTAATTTCACTGTCTGGTTTTTCATCAAAGCTTATAAGTCTCTCTCCGTCTGTTTTAACTATGCCGCCAGCAGCTGTGTAATCAACCGTTGCCAGAGCAATTGCTGCAACAGCCCTGTTTCTTTCAAAAACACTATGCAGTGAATTGAAATCAACATTCTTGCACTCATCACCATTCATCATTATAAACATATCTTCATTTTTTAGATGTTCTTCAGCAAATTTAAGTGCACCAGCTGTGCCGAGAAAGGAATCCTCGACATTATATATTATCTTAATTCCAAGATCTGAGCCGTCCTTAAAATATTCCCGTATTTGTTCATTTTTGTAACCCACTGCCAGTATTATCTCCTCTATCCCAAACATTCTTATAAGTTCTATATTCCATTCCAGAACGGGTTTTCCTTTAACCTCTATCAAGACCTTTGGTATTCTGTGTGTCAATGGCCTTAATCTTGTTCCTTTTCCTCCAGCAAGTATGAACGCTTTTTTTGGTTTCATGGGTTTCATTTTTCACTTATATTTTTTATTTTATAACTGCTTATTGCTCCCAGTGGTATATCTATAATATAGGTTGAGAACCTTAACAAAAGCATAGCTGTTGTGACTGTTAACATATCTATGTTCAAAAGCGTGGAATACAGCAGGGTTCCGCTTATCTCAATAGAGCCCCAGCCACCAGGGACCATGGATATTATCCCGATCACCTGTGTGACAAGGAATATGAACAAAACAGGGATTATCTGTGTTTGTATACCAAGAGAAAGAAATATTACATACATTCTTGACGCAGAAAGCAGCTGCACTACCATTGTTATAATAAATGGTTTTGCTATTGTTTTTGGTTTCATGTTCTCCTTTAAAATATTCTGAAAGCCCGCTATCTTGTTTTTATCTATCTTGGATGCAACTGGGAGTTTGAATATAATATCCAAGAATTTTTTATTAGACAACAGGTAAACAAAGATTACAACTGTTATAAGTAATAGTACTGTGGAGAAGAGGTAGTATTCAAGGTTTATCATCATAGATATCAGGAACATCAACAGGATCAGACTTAAAAGAGATAAAGCACCAAGCTCTGATATCTTTTCTATTAAAACAACAGCTATGCTTTTGCTGTATGGTGTTTTCACTTTCTTATTAAATATATAGGTTTTTACAAATTCTCCTGCTTTTGCTGGGCTTATATGACCCAAAAGCATTGAGGATATGTATATCTTGAAAAAATCCGTAAATGCCAGTGTGCTTTTCTGTATTCTGGTAAATATGACCTGCAATCTCAGGCCAAGCAGCAAAATGCATAAAAAGCTCAGAAAAACAGCCCATACAAATATACAGGGGTCTGCTTTTGTAAAACTTAAGGCAAGCTCCTGGGGGTTAATAAAAATAATGAATATTGCAAGTGCCAGAATGCCTATAACAAGGGCCAACCACCTTTTCATAATTAAAGTGAGAAATTATTATTTAAAAACCAAATTATATTAGGGTTTAATATGAAAAGGGTTTTATTGATAGGCCTTGATGGTGCAGATTTTGATATAATAAACAAAATGAAAGACAAACTTCCGAATATAAGGAAGATAATGAAAAATGGATCTTTTGGCAGATTGAGATCAACACCATTGCCGCTTACAGGCCCCGCGTGGGTATCTATGATAACAGGGAAGAACCCAGGAAAGCATGGTATCTATGATTTCATGCAGGGTTTGGATAGGAGATTAATGGATTCGAATGACATCGATTCTGAAACAGTTTTTGATATACTGAGCAGGAATGGGAAGAGGGTTGTGGCGATAAATGTTCCTATGACATATCCGGCAAAAGAAATTAATGGATATATGATTACTGGCTTGCCATATCCTGTTGATACATATCCAAGGGAGATAAGATCTTTACTGCCAAAGTATTACAGAACACTGCCAAACGAAAGGACTATAAATGAGATAATCCGTATGGCAAGGGATAATATTGATGTAACAAAGATGTTTATAAAAAAGGACTGGGATTTTTTTATGGTTGTTTTCGGAGCAACGGATTTTGTTGGTCACTGGTTTTGGGGTGAAAGAAAAAAGATAGAATCTGTTTATAAAAAAGCAGATGAGATGGTGGGTGAATTGCTGAAATACGCTGATAAGGATACAGCTGTTATCATTGTTTCTGATCATGGAATGGGAAAGTTAAAAAAATATATATGCCTTAACACCTGGCTGCTTAAAAACAATTATCTTGTTTTAAAAAACACACCAAAAACAAAGATTAAGTATTTTTTGCACAGGCTCGGTTTAACACTTGAAAATATTAAAAGATTCGGTGCCAAGATCGGCGTACTTAAAGAGGGTGTCTTGCCCGGTGGAAAGATTTCATTTATACTGAAAATATTCTTAGGGTTTTCTGATGTTGATTTTCAGAAAACAAGAGCTTATGCGAACAATAATTACAGCCCTATATTTGTAAGAGATGAGAGAACAAAAAAGGAATTAATAAAGAAATTGAAAGATATAAAGGACAGCGGTAAGAAGGTAATTAAGCACGTTTTTACAAAGGAAGACGTGTACAAAGGTATTCACATGGATGAAGCACCTGACATAATGTTTTATTCCAGTGATCTTGAATATTCAACAAAAACATATTCTGAGTTCGCATCCAATAAAATATTCTTCAGTCCGGATGTTGGTATCAGGGGTGATCACAGGATTTATGGAATATTGATAATGAATAAAAAGAGCAAGATAAAGCGTCCCTGCATCTATGACATAGCACCAACAGTGCTCAGGCTCTTGGGTGTAAATGCTCCTGATGATATGGACGGCAAAAGCCTGGTTTAGACTGTTTTTCAGTAAAGCTTATAAATGTTTAATAATATATAATAATAAATAATAATGATAACTATGGTGAGATCAAGCTCAAAACATACCACTGTTTGCATCCCAACCCAGCTGGCCAAGAAGATAGAGAAACGAATAGAGGATACAGGATTTGGTTCTATCTCAGGTTTTATTGTATATGTATTAAGAGAGCTTATATCTGAAGAAAAGATGGGTGAGCCATTAACAAAGGAAGATGTCAAGCGGATAAAAGAAAGGCTTGAGGCCTTGGGATATAAGGTTAGGTAATTGGTGATTTGATGGTTGACAAAAATCGTATTATTAATATCAGGTGGGGTGAATGATTGAGTTAGCTTTATTTTTAATTTTTATGGCTCTTATAATGGAGATTGTTGATTCGAGCTTGGGTATGTTTTATGGAACATTATTGAGTCCATTGCTTATTATCTTTGGGTTTGAGCCCTTATTGGTGATTCCGGCTATTTTAATATCACAGGCAATAGGAGGTATTAGCGGTACATTTTTTCACCACAGGTTTAAGAATGCAGATTTTAATGGATTGACAAGAGACACAAAAGTGGCATTTCTTATGGCAATCCCGGGATTAATAGCAGTGGTTATAGGCGCATTAATTGCTGTTTCTGTGCCACCAGTTATACTAAAAACATATATAGGCGTTTTGGTTATAATAATGAGCTTGTTCTGCTTATCAAAATTCAAATTCATGTTTAAATGGTGGAAACATTCTATAATTGGAGCAATGGCATCCTTTAACAAAGTCTTGACGGGGGGTGGGTTCGGACCTCTCACAAGTACAGGTGGGATAATTGCTGGTCTAGATCCCAGGGCCTCAATTGCAACAACTACCTATGCAGAGGTATTGATATGTCTTGCATCATTTGTTTTATATGTGATTTTATATGGTTTGTCAAATCCATTATTCATAATATTAATACCTAATTTATGTATTGGCGCTTTGATAGGTGGTATGATAGGTCCTTATATAAGCAACAAAATAAATCAAAAGAAACTGCGAAGATTTGTTGCTGTAATAGGTATAGTTTCGGGTGTTTGGATTTTAGTTAAAATAATAATTTAAATTGTGATGTTATTAGATGAAAAATTAAAGGTGGTAATTCATGAATGATTTGAAGGAACTGGAAAACAAGAGTTTCCACATAATAAGAGAAGCTGTTGGCAGATTCAAGAATCCGGCTTCGTTGTGGTCTGTAGGGAAGGATTCGACCACATGCCTATATTTAATCAGAAAAGCCCTTTCTGGAAAGATACCATTTCCTGTGATACATATTGATACTGGTTATAAATTTCCTGAAATGTATGCTTTTAGAGACAGGCTGGTAAAGGAATGGGATTTAGATTTAATTGTTGCAAGGAATGAAGAAGCTATAAAGGAAGGGATGTGCCCTGAAAAGGGAAGATTGGAATGCTGCACAAAACTAAAAACAATTGCATTGCAAAAGCTTCTTGAAGAAAAAAAATATGATGCTCTGTTTTTGGCTATAAGAAGAGATGAGCATGGCATCAGGGCAAAGGAAAGGGTATTCAGTCCCCGTGACAAGGCCTTTAAATGGGATTACAAAAACCAGCCACCTGAGATGTGGGACCTTTTCAAGGGCATGTCAAAAGAAGAGGATCATATCAGAATCCATCCTGTTCTGCACTGGACAGAACTGGATATATGGAGATATATCAAGAAGAACAATATACCTGTGAATCCCTTATATTTTGCAAAAAAAGATGAGGGTGGTGTGTGGAGGAGATACAGGTCTCTGGGTTGTATACCATGCACAAATCCCGTTGAATCAAAGGCCGATACCGTGGATAAAATAATTGAAGAGTTAAAGACAACAGAGGTTGAGGAAAGATCAGGCAGATGCCAGGACAAGGAAAAGGCCTACATGATGCAAAAATTAAGAGCGCTTGGATATATGTGAGTTGGCATGAAACCTAAGATTAATATTGTAATGGTGGGGCATGTAGATCATGGAAAATCCACATTAATAGGAAGACTGCTTTATGATACAAAATCCATTAAACCAGGCAAGCTTAAAGAAATTGAGCAGACTGCAAAAAAACTTGGGAAAAAAATGGAATTTGCTTTTATTCTTGATAGTCTGCAAGAGGAGAGAGAAGGTGGAATAACTATAGATACTACGCAAATTCCCTTTGAAACAGAAAAATACAGATATAATATAATAGATGCCCCGGGACATAGAGAGTTTATAAAAAACATGCTCTCTGGCGCATCCAACGCTGAAGCTGGTGTTGTTCTGGTTTCTGCCAAATCCAATGAAGGTGTCCAGGAACAGACAAGAAGGCATGTTTTTTTGTTAAAACTGTTTGGAGTAAAGCAGATATTTTTTGCAGTAAATAAGATGGATACTGTGGATTACAGCAAAAAGAGATTTGAAGAGATAAAGGATAAAACCATGGTTTTTTTAAATTCATTTGGCTATGGGGAGAACCTGCATTTCGTACCGATTTCTGCAAGGTGCGGTGAAAATATAATAAATAAATCAAAAGAAATGGAGTGGTATACAGGACTTCCTCTTGTTAGGTTGCTGGATGAAAAAATAAAGCCGAAAACAAATCCTCTGGAAAAGCCGCTCAGAATTCCTGTTCAGTTAGTGCAGGAAAGGGGAGGGGAAAAAATAATAATGGGAAGAGTAGAGAGCGGTTCATTAAAAGCTGGGGATGATGTTATTTTCAAGCCCTCGGGTATAAAGGGAAAAATCAAAAAAATAGAAGAAAAGGAAAAGGCTGTTCCGGGTGACAGTGTTGGTTTCCGGTTAACGGATAATCTGGATGTTAAAAGAGGGGATGTGTGTGGCTTAAAGAACAGGCCACCTTCCGCATATACTGAATTCACATCAAAGATATTTATTCTTTCAGAAAGAGGTGTACAGACTGGTGATGTGCTGGATTTCAGATGCAACACGTCACTGGTGAAGGGAAAAATTATCAGTATGTTAAAAAGGATTGATTCAGAAACAGGTGAGATAATTGAGGACAATCCTAAAAAATTGCATCTGAATGATGCTGGTGTTTTAAAGGTCAAACTCTCTTCTCCAATGGTTTTAGAAAAATTTGAAGATATTCCAGAGCTTGGCAGACTTATGATTGAGAATAAAGGCGGTGTTGTTGCAGCAGGCATAATCTCAGAATTTTAATAAATATAAATAACAGGATCATGTTTTTATTATGAAAGTTGTTGCAGTCATGCCTGTTTATAATGAAGAAAAAACAGTGGGTGGGGTTATACGTCAAGTTAAAAAATATGCTGACGAGGTTGTAGCTGTTGATGACGGCTCCAGGGATGATAGTTATGCTGCTGCAGAAAGAGCCGGTGCCGTTGTCTTAAAGCATATAATAAACATGGGTCTTGGTTTCACTCTTAGGACTGGGTGCGAAAAGGCTGTCCGGATGGGAGCCGATATTATAATAACAATAGATAGCGACGGGCAGCATGACCCAAAGGAAATACCAAAGCTTGTTTCAGAACTAAAGAAAAACAGGCTTGATATTGTTATTGGTTACAGACCACCAAGTAAAAGCATGCCATTTACGAAGAAATTTGGAAACTGGCTTATTTACAATTCATCAAAAGTGTTTTTTGGTGTTGACATAAAGGATACGCAGTCGGGATTCAGGGTATTTACAAAAAGGGCTTACCAGAAAATAAAATGGAATTCAAGCAGGTATGCTGTTGCATCTGAGATAGTTATGAACATTGGAAAAAACAAGCTTAAATATAAAGAAGTCAGAATTAAAACTATCTATGGGAACAAGTTCAAGGGAACAACTGTTATAGATGGTTTAAAGATATTCCTTAGTATGTTATGGTGGAAAATCAGGGGTTGATATGGCGTTTTCAAGTTTATCACCAAGTGTGCAGATTCTGGGTTTACTGATCGGAATATTCATGATTTATATGAGTTTTCTGCACTTAAAGAGAAAGGAGTTTGGCTTAAAGGATTTTGTTTTCTGGGTTATTGTCTGGATTGGCTTTCTTTTTTCCTTGATGTTTTCAGAATATCTGAAATTTTTACAGCCCTTTGGTTTTGGAAGGCCCCTGGATTTTTTAACTGTTGTTGGTTTAACAGTAATATTAATAGTTGTTTTTCTTATGTATGGTATAGCAAAAAGAAATGAAAGGGGCGTGAAGGAAATAGTCAGAAAGCTGGCCCTGAGTGATTCAAATGAAAAAAAAGACCATAATAAGCGTTGATCTTGAATATGATTGGGGCAGCAAAAAGACTTCAAACCTCGTTGAGATTGTTCCAAGGCTTCTTGATTTTTTTGATGTGCATGAAATAAAGGCAACGTTCTTTGTGCTTGGTGATCTGGCAGACAGGTTTGAGGGTCTCATAAAGGATATATCAAAAAAGCATGAGATAGGTTCTCATGGGTTCTCCCACAGGATTTTGAATAGAATCTCGAAAAAAGAGGTTGAATATGAGGTTGCGAGATCAAAAAAGGTATTGGAAGATCTTGGAATAAGGGTTTATGGATTCAGATCGCCTGAATGTATATTTCCAGTTTATTTAGGGAAATTATTGAAAAAAAACGGGTATGTTTATGATTCATCTATTTCAAGGTTCATATTCCCGGGCAGGTATAGCAGAGTTTTTGTTTCAACAAAGCCATACATCGCTGATGCTGGAAATATAACAAAGAAAGGCAGGGATATACTTGAATTGCCAATACCGAATTTTTCTATCCTCAGTCTCCCGTTCGGTTTTCCTTGGATAAGGCTTTTTTATCCACTCTCCTTGTGGAGATTAAAGATGAGATATATGTTCTATATGCATCCGTGCGAGTTTTTAGGAAAAAGTGTTGGAAAGGGAGAGAATCCTTTAATAAGATTTTTTTATGGCAGGAACAGAGGGAGAAAGGCCTGGGATATTTTTGAGAATTTCATAAATAAGCTTGATGCTGATTTTATAACATGCAGTGATTATATTAAAATCAGATTCCCAAACCTTCTCTGATCCAGGGACCTATTCTTTTTGATATGAAAAGTGGCATGTGCTTCCAAAGCCATATAAGGAATTTATATTTTGGGTTTGTTGGATCAATCCTTGGTGTTTCCTTTGATTTCCATAGTATGTAATAATGATTCAGATTATGAAGTTCTGATGCCCAGAGGCTTTTGAATCTGAATTGTCCTGATTCTTCTCTTACCCTTCCCCAATCAAATATGTTGTATCCATTTTCACAACCCCATTTCATAAATGCCCAATGTACTGCATCATTAGGTCTATAATTCAGATAATTATGATCAGAAACATTGATTATTATATGTATTCTATTCCTGTAGGTATAACCTATAAGTAGAGCCACTAATTTTCCTTTATAGTAAGCACCAAATCCTCTTGCAAGATTGTTCAGAACAAGAATTTTGAAAAAATTTTCGAAAAAATTCTTACTCAATGGCGGAGAACCAAAAATCTTCATGTTCTTAAGATAAATATTGTAAACATCATTTAGATCTCCCATTCGGATTTCTCTTACCGAGATTCCTTCTTTTTCAGCTTTTCTTACTGCCTTTCTTCTTTGCTTACTGATTTTTTTCCAAAGTTCTTTAGAATTGCCAAGTCTTGTTATGAATCTTTTGTATTCTGTCTTTTTGATGAGATCTATTTTATCAAGGGTTGCTGTGAATTCCGTAAGCCCCTGTCTTATTTCAAGATAATCTGCTCTGTTTTTGTATTTTCTGGAGATCTCATCAAATACGATTTCTAGTGTTTTACTGTCAGGTTTCCCTGCAGGACCACCATATTCAATAAAACCGCAAGATATCAGCTTTTTTTCAAACATCGGGTGATCTATGTAGAGAAATGGCAAAATTATTTTTATATCTTCTTTATCCAATACAGCAAAATATATTGTTTTGACTTTTTTGAAGCTTTTTTCTATCAGTTGCTTCCATTCAGGAGTATGGAATATTAATGTATTGTTTTTCTGTAAAAACCTTCTCCATATGTGGGTATCGTGGTCTAACTTTATTATATGCATATTTCATCCTGTTGATTGGCTTATTATTAAATAAGTATACCTCAAATTTTTAAGACTTTCTAATATATTATCTTTAGATTGACATGAAGGTATTGCTTGTAAATCCACCTTACACTGAATTTGTATATAAAAATAGAAAAAACGCAGCTGCTTTAGATGCACCATTGTCTATTGCATACATAGCGGCTGTTTTAGAAAAGAACAAGATAAAAGTTGATGTTTTGGATGCGAATGCATATAATTTAAGCGTTAATCAGACAGCTGAGAGAATTGCAAAAAATAAGGCTAAAATAGTTGGCATAACATCAAGCACTACTATAATGCCTGTTACTTATAGACTTGCCAAAAAAATCAAAAGGGAGAGAAAGGATATAATAATTGTTGTTGGGGGGCCACATGTAACATTTATGCCTGCTCAAACATTTAAGGATTGCCCAGAGATCGATGTGATTGTCAGGGGTGAGGGGGAAATAACAATGCTCGAACTCGTAAAAAACAATGGAGATCCGGAGAGAATCAGTGGGGTTAGTTACAAAAAAGGGGGGGAAATTATAAGCAATCCTGACAGGAAACATATAGAAAACCTTGATTCCATTCCATTTCCTGCAAGGCATTTACTGCCAATGCATCTTTATAGATCCGGTTCTCCTATAAGTGCAGGGGAAGGGGGTTTGAATTATGCATCTGTGATTACCACAAGAGGGTGCCCAAATAAATGTACATATTGTTCATCTTCACATTTTTGGGGAACAAAATTAAGATTCAGATCACCTGAAAATGTTGTGGATGAGATAGAGCATCTTGTAAAGAAATACGGGGTTAAAGAAATATTCTTTAAGGATGATACATTTACCTTTTCACAAACGAGAACAGAAAAAATATGTGATTTGATAATAAAAAGGGATTTAAAAATTAAATGGGCATGCTATGCGAGGGTTAATACAATAACAGCCAGACTCATCAAGAAAATGAAAGATGCAGGTTGCTTTGCTTTAGATTTTGGAATAGAATCAGGAAACCAAAAGGTGTTGGACAGGGCAAAGAAAAACATAACACTTAAGCAGGCTGAAAGCGCATTAAAGATTGCCAAGCTTGCGGGTATAATGACATATGCAAGCTTTATGATTGGTTTGCCGGGTGATACGATGGAAACAGCAAAGCAAACTATAGACTTTGCTATAAAACTTAACCCAGATGTAGCACAGTTTTTTATAACAACACCTTTTCCAGGGACAGAACTTTATGAGGAGGCAATAAAAAAGGAATGGATAGCAGAAATAGAAAATTGGGGCGAACTTGATATATCAAAAGGCGTTTTCAGAAATGACAAACTCACAAACAAGCAGATACATGTTCTTGTTTCAAATGCATACAAAAGGTTTTATCTCAGGCCTTTTTTTATTTTTCAGTCATTGAAAAGGGTATTAAAGAATCCTAAATTGATAAAGAGGTATTTTGCCGGGGCATTGGCTGTCTTAGATCTAATGTGAGGTCAGCTTATAGATCTTCACATAGTACATATCATCTGAAAATTTCTTTTTTAATTCGTAGTCCTTTATCATTGATTCTATATCCATTTCTTCTGGCCTGAAATCTGAAACCATGGCATACTCTGGTGTGCCCTCTTTAACGAATTTCCTGTCCCCGTAATAGTTTATGGTTGTGCATGAGAGGCCTATGCACAGAACTTCAGAATCCTCTGCTGTATTCTCCTTCAGCCAGTTTCCTGCTTCTGCAAATATTCTCGTTTGTGATCTCTTCCATCTTGTCTGCGAGTCAATTGCAATAACAGAGCATGAAATGATTAGCTGGATTATTACCATTAAAATGACAAGTTTTCTGTGCTTTTTCCATATGCTGAAAATAAATCTGGAGAAGAATATGATCAAAACCGGTGTTATTGGTAATAGATATCTTGCAGCTAATGGGCCTGGATATAGAACATGAAATATGATGTAGGCAAAGCTCCATAGCAGGAGCATTTCCTCAAATCTGGGCATGGATGCGAATTTTCTCTTTAAAATGTCATATAATCTATAAAGGAAAACCAGGGATACCAGAGGTGATATCAAAAGCAGCATGACAGCACATATTCTTAAGAAACTAACAACCTGTATCGGAACAAATATGTCTATATCTATGGGTAATAGATTTAATCCTTTTCCTCCTTCTGAGATGCCCTCTATAGTAAGTGCTATGTGGCCTTTGGGGGAAGAAGTTAGCCTATTGTTTGAGATAAATGCCACAGCATTATATATTATTTGCAAAAAAGGTAAAATAATGATGATAATGATAAGCAGGAAAATTACTAGATATTTTAGTTTTAATTTTTTTTCCCTGACCTTCAGGTATAGAAAATGTATGATATATATTAGAATAAGCAAAAAACCAGACATGTATCTTATTAATATACTGAAACCGGTTAGAATTGCCCATAGCACTGTATAGGTCTTTTTATTCTTTTTGAACAGAAATCTTGCATAAACCCACATAGAGGCAATGCTGAACAAAAGAAAAGGTATATCACTAATTAGAAGAAGGGAGTTATAAAAAACAAGGGGGGTAAGAGCGAGAAAGATCATTGCCCCTGCAGCTATTTTTTCATTGTTTGTGATTTCTTTTGTGAAGTTAAAAAATACCAGCATCAAGAAAAAGGCCATTATTGCCAGTATCGCCTGTATGAAAAAATCCCCGAATAATATCATGGACAAGGCAATTATCATAGGAAACCCGGGGGCATCAGAGCTTGGTCCATAGTTCAGAACAAAACCATTTCCTTTAGCTATGTTTTTTCCTATTTCTGAATATGTTGCACTATCGCCATTGGGTGGCATTGTTAATGATAAAGATGAAACCAGAATAGAATATAGAATTGCGAATAATAAAACCCATTTATATTTGATTATGTAGGTAATTACCCTATTCTTGCACATAATTTAACAATCATGAACTAAATATTTAAAAGTTAATTATTCTTAAGAATGCATATGAAAGTGCTTGTTACCGGTGGCGCAGGATTTATTGGTTCGCATCTTGCTGATAAATTAGTTGAAAATGGAAAAGAGGTTGTTGTTTTGGATGACCTTAGTGCAGGAAAAAAGAAGAATGTGAACAAAAAGGTGGATTTTTTCAAGGGTGATATATGTGATTCAAAAGATGTCAATTCTGCTGTGGCGGGTGTGGACACTGTTTATCATTTGGCTGGTCTTGTTTCTGTTCCTCTTTCTGAAAAATATCCGATTAAAAGTCTGGCTATCAACACAGGCGCTACTTATATTTTATTAAGGGCTTCACAAAAAAACAATGTCAAAAACTTTGTTTACTTTAGTACAGCCGCTGTTTATGGAGATTCTAAAGGATTGGTAATAAATGAAAATAGCGAAAAAAAACCAATAAATTTATATGGCTATGAAAAATTATGGTCTGAAAATTGTTGTTCAAGATTTTCCAAATTGAATATATCAATTGTGAGGCCATTCAATGTCTATGGTCCAAGGCAGGATCCTGCAAATCCTTACAGTGGTGTGATATCAAAATTTATCTCAAATGCTGTGCATGGCAGGGATTTGGTTGTTTTTGGGGATGGAAAACAGACAAGGGACTTTATTTATGTAGATGATGTTGTAGATGCAGCGATTCTTGTATCAGGCAGGCCTGGTGTATATAATGTAGGTACAGGGAAATCGGTAACAATAAAGGGACTGGCTGATATTGTTCTTGAATTAACAAAAAGCAAAAGTAAAATCACATATGCAGAAAAAAGGCAGGGGGATATTTTATATTCGGAGGCTGATATTTCAAAAGTTAGGGGGTTGGGTTTTGAACCAAAATACTCTTTGAGGCAGGGTCTCTTAAAGATGTTGAAATAACGGGGTGGGTATGACAAAGCAACTTGATGTAATAGCCAAAGGTGCTGGATTTGTTATAATAGGGATGGTGGCTTCAAAATTATTTTCATATTTATGGAGATTGATTATAGCACATATCAGCTCAGAGGTTTATGGTACATTTTCTCTTGGTTTGGCTGTTGTAGGGATTCTCGCTCCTGTTGCACTCATAGGTTTGAATTCTGGTGTTCTTAGATTTGTATCATTTTTTTATGGAAAGGGTGATAAGAGCAAAATAAAAGGTGTTATTAAAAGTGGTTTAAAAACAACGCTTTTTTCTTCTGTTGTAATAGGTATACTTATATTTTTGTCAGCAGATTGGATAGCTATAAATATATTTAATGAGCCTAATTTGATAATTGTTTTAAAACTAATGGCATTTGCATTTCCATTTTTAATTTTATCTGAAATTTTAATTCCAAGCATAAGGGCTCTACAAAAAATTCAATATAAGGTTTTTTCCAAGGATATAATGGATACCGTGTTCAGAATATCCTTGACTGGCCTTGTTGTTTTCCTTGGTTATGGTCTTTTTGGAATCACTGTTGCATATGTATTTTCAGTGTTTTTGACTTTTGTTTTGCTTATTATTTTACTTGAATTTAAGGTTTTCTCTATTTTTAGAGCAAAGATTAAAACAGTTTTTATAAACAGAGAGCTTTTTAGATACTCCTTACCGCTTATGTTGAGCGCTATAATAAGTAAACAGGTTTTCTGGATTGACAGTATTTTAATAGGATTTTTTATGAGATCTTCTGATGTTGGTATCTATAATACAGCTGTGCCTACAGCATCACTTTTAATTATTTTACCATCAGCCATACTTTCATTGTTCTTGCCAGTGATAACAGCTGAATATGCCAAAGAAAATAAAGAGGTGATAAAGCATGTTTATTTAACTGTTACAAAGTGGGTAACCCTTAGTGGTATTCCTTTGTTTTTGATCTTCTTTTTGTTTTCAGAACCAATCCTATTAATACTTTTTGGTTTGGAATATGTCAAAAGTGCCATGGCGTTGTCCATACTAGCCCTTGGTTGGTTTATTTTTTCAATATGCTGGACAAGTTCATATATCCTTAATATGATAAAGAAAACCAGACTGATATTTTTTATAGAACTTTCTGGTTTCGTGATTATGTTCATAATAATTTATTTGCTGGTTCCTATATACGGGATAACAGGTGCTGCAGTAGGGACCTTTTCTTCTCTGACAATAATTGGGATTCTTTATCTTTTCTTTTCTTACAGAAATATCAAGATATTCCCATTTGATAAAAGAATATTGAAAATTTTCGTATTTGCTTTATTCGGCATATGTTTTATTTATTTAATTACGTATTATATTGGTTTAAGGTTATTAATACGAGGTATAACATTTCTTATATTAAGTGGTATTTACATATATCTGTTGTTTAAATACAAGCTTGTTGGGAAAGAAGAAATGAAAATATTCAGAAAGGGTATGAAGAAAATAGGTTTATAAAAGGTTTTTATAACAAGTTACTGTGTTCTTCATTAATGTTGCTATAGTTATGGGACCGATACCACCAGGGACAGGTGTCAAAAAAGATGCCTTTTTTTCTATACCTTTTTCTGCATCGCCCTTAATACCATCTTTTGTTTTGTTTATACCCACATCTATTATAACAACACCACTCTTTACCATATCGCTTTTTATCAATCCTGGTATGCCTGCAGCTACAATTACTATATCAGCTTCCATTGTATGTTCATTTAGATTTTTCGTTTTAATATGACAAACATCAACAGTTGCGTCTCTATTCAGCAACATTAAAGATAGTGGCTTTCCTATTATATTGCTGTGATTGATAATAACCACATCTTTACCCTCAATCTTTATCCCTGAATTATCAAGTGTTGTTATTACAGCCTTTGGTGTGCAGGGTGCTAGTGTTTCATCACCAAGCAGAACATTGCCTATATTTATTGGATTAAAACCATCCACATCTTTTTTGGGGCATATTGCCTTCATTACTTTATTTTTATTGATGTGTTTTGGTAGAGGGAATTGAACCAGAATACCATGCACATTTTTATTCTCATTAAGTTTTTTTATTAAACTCAATACTTCAGACTCATCTGTATTTTCAGGTAATTTATGAACATCAGATAATATCCCAATCTGAGAACAGGCGTTCTCTTTCATTTTAATATAGGTTTTTGATGCAGGATCATCTCCTACTAAAATTACAGATAATTTAGGAGGTTTGTGCTTTTTCTTGAACTTTGCCACCTCTTTTGATAATTCACTGCAAATATCATCTGCTACTTTTTTTCCATCAAATATTTTTGCATGCATATGATCAAAGGTTTTTATATATAGGGAATTCTTTGCATAGTTCTTCTACCTGGTTTTTTATCCTTTTTTTTATATTTTCATTTTTTGGATTTTTAAGAATATCTGATATCATTTTACCGATTATTTTCATTTCAGACTCCCTCATTCCTCTTGTGGTCAATGCTGGTGTGCCTATCCTTATTCCACTGGGATTATATGGTTTTCCTTTATCAAAGGGTATCATGTTTTTGTTTACAGTTATGTTTATTTCATCCAGAAGTGTTTCTGCTTCCTTTCCTGTTAATTCTATTTTGGATACATCAACTAACATTAGATGATTATCGGTTCCCCCTGTTACAAGAGTTAATCCATTGCTCATAAGCTCTTCGGCCAATGCCTTTGCGTTTTTAATAATTTGTTTTTGATATTCTATAAAATCAGGCTTCATTGCTTCTTTAAAGCAGACGGCTTTGGCTGCTATTATGTGTTCAAGTGGGCCACCCTGTATACCAGGGAAGACTGCTTTATCTATATCTGAGGTATGTTGCTTTTTACAAAGTATTATTGCACCTCTTGGGCCTCTTAGTGTCTTATGTGTCGTGGTAGTAACAACATCTGCATAAGGAACAGGGTTCGGATGTTCATCTGCCACTATTAGGCCTGCAATGTGAGCGATATCTGCCATGTGAAAAGCGCCAATATCTTTTGTTATCTCCCCGAATTCCTTAAAATCTATCTTTCTTGGATAGGCACTTGCACCGGATAGTATGATGGTTGGTTTTTCCTTCAGAGCTATCTTTCTTATAGCATCATAATCGAGCATTTTGGTTTCTTTATCCACACCATATGATATTATATTGAATAATTTACCTGAAAAATTAATAGGACTGCCATGGGTTAAATGCCCACCATCACTAAGGTTCATTCCTAATATTTTTTTGCCTTTTTTCAGCCAGTCTGTTAAAGCGAAATATGCAGCCATATTTGCAGATGAACCAGAATGGGGTTGGACATTTGCGTGATCAGCAGTGAAAAGCTTTTTTGCTCTTTTTATTGCAAGATCTTCGCATATATCAATAAACTGGTTTCCACCATAATATCTTTTGAATGGATATCCTTCTGAGTATTTGTTTGTCAAAACAGATGCGGCTGTTTCTAGAACTGCTTCACTTACAAAGTTTTCAGCAGCTATAAGCTCCAAACTATTCCTTTGTCTACTTATTTCATTTTTTATAGCATCTGCTATTTTGGAATCTGCTTTTTCTATTTTTTCAATATTCATAATAATCCTATAATCAACAGTTTATAATTCTTTTCTCTGTTACTATTTTGTCCATATGGACATCGTGCGGCTCTGATGGTATCTCATCAACTATCTGAAAATCAAAGGCCAGAGCTATTATTGGTTTCTTGCCCTTTAATTCAG
Source organism: uncultured archaeon (assembly GCA_964399875.1). Classification (GTDB taxonomy): domain Archaea; phylum Aenigmatarchaeota; class Aenigmatarchaeia; order QMZP01; family QMZP01; genus CAYNRQ01. Next base: position 6,605 of record CAYNRQ010000007.1, on the reverse strand, counting down.
AAAGAAAGGTGTCGTAATAGCCCTTTCCGCTTCCTATCCTTCTTCCCTTTTCATCAAATGCTATGCCTGGTACTATTATAATATCCAAATCTTCTGGTTTCACTTTCTTTGTATTTTTATCTACTAATAGAGGTGTATGCTCATGTATATTGTATTTTTCAGTAATTAAACACATACATGGTTTGTTTTTCATGGAAGGAACACATATCATTTTATTCATTTCAAAGGCTTTTTTTATTATTTCTTTTGTATCTACTTCATTTTTTCTTGAAATATAAATTGATATTGTTTTTGCTTTTTTGAATTCTTCCATGGAAAACAATTTATATCTTATATTTTTATTTTTATAGATTTTTTCAAATTTTGATTGCATTGATCTTATTGATCTTATTTCTTTACGAATAGTTTCTTTTTTATTTATACCATATTTTTTTTTGTTTAGAATGATACCTTTTCTTATATTGTGTTTTTCTATTATCTTATTTGCTGTTGTTTCTTCTTCACCATTTAATTGAACTTTATTTAACAGGATGCAACCATCACTTGTTTTTACAATAATCCCATCTTCTATTATATCAACAATCTCACCAGGAGAGCCTAAATATTGTTTTTCACATAAACTAGCCTTCCACACAAACATTTTTTTATCATTTAAAAATGTAAAAGCGCCAGGATATGGGTGTGTTAATCCTCTTATCCAGTTGTATATTTCCATTGTGGTTTTATCCCAATCTATTATACCATCATCTGGACTTCTTTTAGGCCAGTATGTTGCATCCATTTGGTTTTGTGCTTTTCTGGGGGCTGTTCCATTGATAAGATGCGGTATTATATCCTTGAGGAGCTTTGTTGAAGCTGACAATGCCTTTTTATAAACTGATTTGGCATCATCATTAAGATCAATGGTGAATTCTTTCTGTGCAATAACATCACCACTGTCTGTATCTTCATCAAGATAATACAATGTAACACCGCTTTTTTTCAGATTTTTTATAAGGGTCCAAGGTATTGGGGCCCTGCCGCGATTTTTTGGTAGAAGTGTTGGGTGTATATTTATGCATCCTTTTTTTGGTATGCTTAGCAGTTCTTTGCTTATCATTTGTGACCATCCGATCACAGATATATAATCAGGTTTTAACTTCTTTATTTTTTCTATAACATCCAAGGAATTAACATCCTTTATCTTAAATATTGGGATATTATATTTTTCTGCTAATTTGTCAAAACTGATAAACCCAGAAATATTTTTTGCTTTCTTTTCATCAAGAGTGAATATGCCTACAATATTTACTTTTTTCCCAATAAAGGTTTCAAGACATTTATATCCAAATTCGACTGCTGATATAAAAACAAATCGCATATTCTCACCTGTTGGGGTTTATTTCTCTTATTAGAACAAAGGCCTCTGCGGACTTCAAACCAACCTCAACACCATGCTTTTTTGCTAGAGCTTTAAGTGCTTCTGTGGATCTTGGATGAGGAAAATCCCTTATCTCACTTTTATATTTTTTCATGGCTTTTAATTTTTTCTCTAAGGTTTTTTCTATGTTAATAAAAACATTTGGAATGAAATGTTTTTTTGATACAGGTGAACCCCATTCAGTTGAAGAGGGAACTTCATAAGAAAGTATTTTTTTGATTCCATTACCCAATGGCCTTGTTGCAACCATAGAAGCTTCGAAAACTATCCTATGATCCCTGTTTAGATCTGTTTCACTGTGAGTGTAAACAATATCTGGTTTTATTTCTTTTACACATTTCTCTATTTTTTTGATTATATCTAGAATAGGTAATGTATCAAATTTTTGATCAGGTAAACCAAAAAACAATATTTTTTTGATTCCTAATATTTTTGATGCCTCTAACGCATTATTTTTTAATTTTTTAATTTTGTGATTTTTTTCTTTCTGAGATTTCTTTTTTAAAGAAAGTTCTCTAGATGTTATGCCTTCACCAAGTATACAAACATAGACCTCGTCCTTAGACTCAACATGCTTTGCTATTGTTCCGCCAACACCCAAGACCTCATCATCAGGATGTGCTGCTATAACTAATACCTTCATTTGATCACTTCAAGACCATTATTATTGTATCGTTTTCTTTTTCAATATCAAATCCCACGTATTCGAATATCTTTAAAGATGCTTTGTTGCTTGTTTTTATTTTTGCAATGAATTTTTTTATTTTTAGATTTTTAAATGCATATGAACAGGCCTTTTTCAGGGCTTCTCTGCCTATGCACATTCCTCTGTATCTAGGATCGATTGTTATATCAACATCTGCTGCCTTTGTTTGTGGATTAATATCGAATCTTATCTCCCCTACTCTTTCATCTTCTTTCAAAACAATAAATATGTGCCTGTTTTTGTTTTTTAGGGAGTTTTCAAACCATTTTTTGTGTGTTTCATATGGTATGCATTCTGTATTAAATGCGTACTTTCTCGTTACTGGATCATTTCTCCATTCCCATAAAATTCTGCAATCATTCCTTTCAACTGGTCTTAAATCTATTTCACCCATGTTATCGATTACTCCACCATTTTAAGATCCAGGGGGGTTCCCTTTTCTATGTTCTTTTTCGCACGTTTTCTTAGTATGGATTCATAGTATTTGGGATGCAAACCATACCCTGGCCTTATAACTTTTATATTTTTTTCAGTGAACCTTTCTCCCTTTTTGATATCCTTAACCACAAATATCGATCTCATAAATATTCTGTGCTCCTTTGCCTTCTCTGTCAATTCATATGTTATTTCTCCTATTGCTTCTTCTGCCTCCCTTACAGCACTGACCATTTTTTTGAATTCATGTGGTTCCAAAGAGAAAGGTGCATCAGGACCGCCCATTTTTCTATCCAAGATGAGGTGTTTTTCTATAACCTTTGCACCAAGGGCGATTGATGCCGATGCAACAGAAATTCCTAATGTATGATCAGAAAGCCCTGGCAATACACCGAATCTTTTTCTTATGTCCTGAATTGTTTTCAGATTGAGTTCTTTAAGTGGTGCGGGATAAGCACTAACGCATTTTAATATAACTATATCATCGTTTTCTTGTTCTCTTATTGTTGATAAAGCGAGTTTGATATCATCTATATCTGCAACACCGGTTGGTAAAAATATGGGTTTTTTCTTTGAGGCTATGTATTTTAAAAGTGGTATATCGTTTATCTCAAAGGATGCTACCTTGTACAGGGGGACATTGAGCTTTTCTAAAAGGTCTACGGCTGTTTTATCATATGGTGTTGAGAAGAAAATCATGCCTTCCTGTTCTATCCTATCCTTTAATTCTGGGAACCATTCCCATGGTGTATAGGCCTCTGAATATAGTTCATAAAGTGTTTTTCCCTTCCATATTGTTCCTTTTATTCTGAAATATTCTTTATCTGATTTTATGGTTATTGTTTCTGGTGTGTATGTCTGGAATTTTACTGCATCTGCCCCTGCTTTTTTTGCTTCTTCAATCAGCTTGAATGCGTTTTCCTTTTTTTTAAGATGGTTTGCAGATATTTCAGCTACTATAAAACACGGTTCTCCATCTCCTATTTCTCTTTTACCAATCTTTATTTTTTTCATATCTCCCTGAAAACAGGTCTTACTTTTGGGCCTTCAAGCATGTCCTCAATTTTATTGTTTTCTATTCCTCTTTTGAGGATTTTCATGCACTCATCATAAACATTTAAGGTTTTCAATATGTCCTCATTTGAATGTGAAAAACATATATTGTTGGCCCCTGTGAATAATACATTTCTTTTTATAGCTTCCTGCTGGAATAAGCTTTTCATTTCATAAGAAATCTTGCCATCCTCATTCGTGAATTTGATAACGGTTCTTGGGGGTAAACCGATACATTCTGTGTATTTTTCAATGCCATGTTTTTTTGCCAAACTGTTGTAGCCATCTCTTAGTTTCTTCCCCATCTCCCACAAATACTGGATAACATTCTTTTCCTTAATCTCATTTATAGTTGATAATGCAGCAACCAGGCTTAATGTCTCCCCTCCAAAAGTGAAGGAAAAGAAAACATCTTTCAGGTGTTTCATTATCTCCTTTTTACCCACAAGCGCGGCGAGTGGCATTCCATTTGCCATCCCCTTTCCAAAACAAGCAAGATCGGGTGTTATATTATAGTATTCCTGGGCTCCACCCAATGATATCCTGAAACCTGTTACTATCTCATCAAATATGAGCACTGCTCCATTTCTATGTGTTATTTCTTTTACCTTTTGTAAAAAATTATTTTCAGGTTCTATTATGCTAATAGGTTCCATTATAACACAAGCTATCTCATCTTTATTCTCCTTGAATATGCTTTCCAGTGTTTCGATTTTATTATATTCAAATTTAAGGTTTAGTTCCTTGTTGAACTTTGGAATCCCCTTGTTTTTATCTGTGACTGCAATAAACCAATCCTGCCACCCGTGATAGCCACAGCATGCTATCTTTTCTCTTCCTGTGTATGCCCTTGCCAAACGAACAGCAGCGGATGTTACATCAGAGCCATTCTTCCCGAACCTTACCATTTCAGCACATGGTATAATTTCTACGAGATTTTCTGCTAATTCCAATTCTAATGGGTGTGGCAGAGTGAATGTAATGCCATCCTTCAGCTGTTTTTCTATAGCCTTTATGGTTGCTTGATAATTATAACCCAAAAGTATAGGGCCAAGCGCCATTGCATAGTCAATATACTCATTACCATCAACATCAAAAACATGGCTACCATTACCCTTTTCTATGAATACAGGAGAAACTCCCTGCACAAACTGTGAAGGTGATTTACTCAAGGTTTGTGAGCAGGCTGGTATAAGTCTCCTTGCCCTTTTCAGGTATTCTTTTGATTTATCAAGTTTTCTTTTTTCCATACTATCTTACTATTTTATCCTCCTCTACTGATTTTGTATATCCAATGTTCCTTTTTATTTTTTCATTTATTTTGGCTATTTCTGGGTGTTTTTCAAGCAGCGCCAACACATCATTCATATTAAATATCTTGCCCTCTTTATACAACATCTTATATACCATTCTTATAAACTTCAAGTCCTCGAGGTTATCAACACACCATCTTAATTTTGATAGATCTTTCTTGTATCTTATATTTTTTATCTTGAATATTTCGGGGTGTTTCCATATATACGGTGTAACATGTTCCCTCTCTGATGCAAGTTTGGCCTCTGTCCATGCTTTTTCCAAGGATATAAAAGAAAAAACCTCTACATCAAGACCGTCAGGATATGTTGGTGGTCTGACATTGCTTACATAATCATATTTATCATTTTCGAAATGTTTAATAACCTCATCCAAAATACCGGGGTCTATTAATGGGCAATCAGCTGTTATCCTTACTATCTTGTCCACATTGAATTTTTTTGCTGCTTGATGAAACCTATCCAGAACATCATCAACACTTCCTCTAAAACAGCTCAATCCCTCTTTTTCTGAAAATTTTGAAATTACATTATCCTCTTTATTAGTAGTCGTTGCTATGATTATTTTTTCTAGTTTCTTTGATTTTTTTAATCTATTTACAACATGCCATATTAATGGTTTTCCTGAAATATCAAGCATTGCTTTTTCTGGTAGTCTTGTTGAAGCCATTCTTACCTGCACTATTGCTGCTATCATAACTCCTCTATCTTTCCTGAAGATTTTTTTATAGCTATTGCTATTTCCAAAACTCTTTTACCATCATTGCCATCGGGTTCTGGTTTCTTTCCTGATCTTATACATTCCAGGAAGTATTTCAACTCATCTTTGTAAACGTCGTTCATATCAATATCGAATTTGAATGTTTTTGGTTCCTTGTTTTCCTCATACAACTTAACAGTTTTATCAGCATAATCCCATATTATTGTGCCCTTTTCGCCTACTATCTTGCAGAATCTTGTATAGATTCTATTCAAAGCATCAAGATGTAGTGCTATTATTGAACCATTTTCCGTTCTTATAATGGCGTCTGCTGTATCCTCAACATCAATATCAAGCTTGCTCAGTTTATTAACAAAAGCTAAAATATTCTTTACATCCCCAAAAAGCCATCTTATATAATCTATCTCGTGGGATGCATCCAGAACTATTCCTCCTCCCATATCCCTTTTAGCAGAGTAAACCTTTCTGTAATCTTGTTCTGGCCTCCAATCAGGCATATATTGGCCATACTCAACTCTTGCTGTTAAAGGCCTGCCTATCTTTCCCTTATCTAAAAGATTTTTTACCAGTTTCAGTCCTGGATGGAATCTTAGGTTATAACCTGTCATAATGGCGAGGTTCTTTTCTTCTGCCTTCTTTATTAGTTCATCAATCCCATCAAGATTATGTGATATTGGTTTTTCTATAAAAACATGGCAGTTATTATCTATGGCCTTTAATGCTGTAGGTATATGTATATTTGTGGGTGTACAAACCAGAACAGCATCTGGTTTTTCCTTAAGGGCATCATCTAGCTCCTTGTGTGTTTCAATGCCATATTTTTGTTTGATCTCCTTGGTTTTTTCTTCTATTATATCATAAGCAATAATATCCTTTATGCCCATGTCTATAAGATTCTTTATATGCCTTTCTCCTATAGAACCGCAACCTATAACTAATGCTTTCATGATACCTCCA
>CAYNRQ010000006.1:0-32011 GCA_964399875.1 uncultured archaeon | reverse complement strand
ATAAGTATGGCGAATCAACATTCCACTTTGTTTTCATAACAAAGTGCCGTTATAACAAGGCATTCCAGCTGCTGAAAGGAGCATCTTCCTATGCACTTTTCAGGGTAATCCCAAACTTCAGAAAGAGGTGTCCACGCGGTTTCTGGGGCAGAAACGGCACTTTCAGGAGTGTTGGTGATGTTGATACCAACACGGTAGTAGATTACGTTGAGCGCCAGAATCAATTACCTCTAAATCACTTCATATAACCGAAATTCTGCGGGCTTTAGCCCGCAGTTGCATAGTATTTTAATTCTTCTTGCAGCAATTGTTTTATTTTTTCTGCTTTAAATAAATATATATATCAATATATATTATGGCTGTTCCATTAAAAGAGCTTTCTAAATTGGTAGAAAATTTCAGGGATTTCAAGAGTTTTAGAAACATAAGTCTAAAAAACGAAAGTGATATAGAGAAGATACCTATAACAACAAGAGAGGATTTGGCAAAGCTTACTCTGAATGATTGTCCTGAAATTCCGGTTGTGGTTGGGGCAACATCTGGGAGCACAGGCAAAAATCTTTATGTATTTTTTTCCAGAAAAGCCCATGAAATGAAAGAGAAGAGAGTAAAACAAATTATGGAAATCAACAAAATTAAAAAAGATAATATTATTCTTAATCTAATGGCATACGGCATGCAATTGAGCGGAAATGTTGTGGAATGTAGTTTTATACGTTCAAATAATACAATTGTGCCATTGGGAGGTTCAGATGATATTGAGAGACTTATGATGCTTAGTCATATATTGGATAAAATCAAGCCAAATATTGTTTTCTCCACTATGAGTATAGCATCACATTTGATTGACAAATCGATATATAATGGCAGCTGCATAAAAAAATGCTTTGTTGCAGGTGAGGTTCTGCTCCCAGAATTTAGAAGGTTAATTGAGAACAGGGGAATACAAGTATATAATCTATACGGTTTATGCGAGGCTGGGGGTGTTGCTGTTCAAGAGAATCCCAAAGATGAATTTATGCGAATATTGGATGGCGTTTATATTGAGATACTAAATAATAATGGAAAAATAAGTGAAACAGGCAGAGGTGAGATTTTGATTACCGATCTATTTAATTTCTCTTCTCCTATAATTAGATACAGAGTTGGGGATGAAATCGAAATTAAAGAAAAAAATGATAAAAAATATATGAGGATATTTGGAAGAAGGGATAATTTCACAAATATAAATGAGTCTGTTATACCAAATAATCTGTTAATAGGTAAAATTATGGAAATCCTAGGTAACAATAAATTCTTCATCAAGATTACAAAAAATTATAAAACATACAAAGATTTTGTAGTTATCTACTTACAAGAAAAAGATATGAAATTAATTAGAGAAGTAAAAACAGCACTCAGAGGCATGGGTATAAATTGTGATATAATATTCAGAAAAACCGATAAAGGAGCACAAAAAACTATAACAGGGAAATCTAAACATATAATAGACGCAAGAAAACTGAAACTCGATGATAAAAAGCTAAACTGGTAGGCGGTTATAATTTAAATCTAATAGAGAATAATAACCTATGAGGCTGGCTCTATATTTTGCACAGCATGGGTCATTAGGACATACCGAAAGGATTTTTTCTATTTTTAGCTCCCTAAAAAGAAAATTTGGGAAGAATGCTGATATTTTGATTATCCACACTGGCAAAAAACAACCAGTGGAATTAAATGAGCTAGGAAAGGTTGTAAATATGCCTTTTTCGTTTGGTAAGGAATTCTTTAACAAATCACAGTTGATTCAAGAAATAAAAAATATAGTAAAAGAAAATAGAAAGCCTCTTAAAGAAAGGTGGGGGGTACTAAAAAATGCAATTTTGGATTTCGATCCAGATGTTCTTGTCACTGAACATTTTCCGTTTGGAGAAAGGATTTGGGAAAACAAAGAGATACCACCATTACTAGAATTTATAAGATCTAGAGAGGAGATAAAGGTCATATCAAGCAGAGGATATCCTGGATGTATAAAGGAGTCTTACAAACTTATAGGGAAATATTACGACACTGTTTTATTTCACTGCACAAAAAAGGACGTAGATTTCTACAAGTCTTTAAACGTGGGAAAATTATCGACTAAAATATTTTCAAAGATTATCAAAGATTTCAAAGAGAAAATTAACTTCACCGGATATATAATTAATAAGGAAATTAGACTTTCTCCAGAAAAAACACGTGAAAAATTCGGAATACCAAAGAACAGCAAATTAGTAGTTGTGAGTAGAGGTGGAGGAGTAATATATCCGAACATTATCTCATCTTCTCTGATAGCTGCAAAAAAGCTGTCTAATAAGGATATATATTTTTTGATTTCTGTAGGCCCGGCTACAGATGAAAATAAATTTGAAGTGTACAAAAGATTTGCCAATAAATTGCACAATGTTAGATTGTTTAGATATGCTCCAAATTTTCTTGACTGTTTGAACGCATCTGATATCAGTATTAACATGGCAGGATATAATACCTCTGTACAATTGATGTGGTTAGGTAAACAGAACATTTGTATACCCTTGAATAAGCCTGAGCAAAGATACAGATCAGAGATGATGAAACGCTTGAATCTTTGCAATGTATTGGAGTATGCTTCAATGGGATCGGGAATATTAATCAAGCATATAAAAGAAATGTTGAATAATCCCCTTGTAGCTTCTAAAAAAATAAAAATATCTGATTTTAATGGTATTAGGAATACCTTGAAAATAATGGAGCGTATGAAGGGATAGAATGAGAGTAGCTTTTTATTATTCACATCATGAATCATTGGGTCATACTACAAGGGTGGCTGCTATATTGGAAGGTTTAGTAAAACATTTCGGGAAGGATATAGATATCCTAATAATACATGCGGGATCCAAGCAAAAAACATTTAATCTTGAAAGGTATGGAAAGGTTCTTGATTTGCCTTTTGCTATAAAGAATGCATACTCCCTGGATATTGACAGTGTTATAAAAAATATGATTAATAAGAAAGTTTTTCATAGCATGATTAAGAGGCGTATCGAATTAATAAAAAACAATATTATGGAATTCAAGCCGGATATTTTCGTGACTGAATTTTTCCCCTTTGGTAGACATGCGTGGTATATTGAAATACCACCGATTCTAAATTTCATAAAAAAGAATGCACAGGCAAAAACCGTATGCAGTGTTGGCTACCCAGAGATTGAAAATAATACTTATGATAATATAAAGAGGTTTTATGATTTTATAATATTTCATTGTACAAAAATAGATGTTGAAACATACAAAAAAACATTAGAAAGCAGAGATATTTCGCATGAAAAATTCACTGAAATTCTAGATAACTTCGCTGACAAGATATTTTTCACTAATTACGTTATAAGAAAGAAAAAACTTTCACTAAGAAATGAAGTTATAAAGAAACTAGGTTTTTCTACAAATAAAAAATTTATTGTTTTTAGTAGGGGTGGAGGGACAAGAAAACCAGATATAATTCCTTCTCTGTTTACTGCAAAAAGGTTGATTAAAGATAAAGATCTGCAACTTTTGATCAGTACAGGACCAGCAACAGAAATCGAAAAGAATAATTTATATTCATCCCTCGCAAAGAAGATGAAAAATATTAAATTAGTGAATTATCTTCCAGATTTTGAAAATTACTTGAATGCTGCAGATTTGAGCATAAACATGTCAGGATATAATACTGCTGTAAGATTACTTTGGCTGAAAAAACAGAATATCTGCATACCAGCACTCAACGCTGGCATAAAAGAATTCTTTTTAGAAAAGGAGGTTTCAATAGAACAGCTATATAGAGCAAAATTAATGGAGAATATGGGAATTTCAAAAATCATCGATCCCTATGAACTCGATGGTAAAATCTTAAAGACGAAAATGGTGGAACTTCTTGAAAATCCAATGAAACCTAATAGCAAAATAAATAAACTAAAATTCAATGGTATCGAAAATACGGTAAAAATTATAGAAAAAATTAGTTCATCATAAAACATCAAAGAAGACTATTTTTTATAAATTATTCTATATACATTAATTATGAAATTACTCCATGATTGCAATAGGATAAATAGGATTCTTTATAAGGAATATATTAAGGAGCTCCTGGAGTTTTTGAAATCCACTGGCGGGATAAATGATATAGAAAATTATATAAAATTGCTTCAGAGTGAATACGCGAAGTATATAGGCACAAATCATGCATTTATAACCAATTCAGGCACAAGTGCCCTGCAATTGTCGCTTCTTGTTTTGGGTGTTGGAAAAGGAGATAATGTAATAATACCTGACATGACTTCTAAAGCAACTGCTTTAGCAGTACTCAGTACTGGTGCAAACCCTGTTCTTGCAGATATAAAAAAATCTGATTTGACCATAGATGAGAAAGATGTTGAGAAAAAAATAGATAAAAAAACAAAGGCTATAGTGCCTGTTCATCTTTTCTGCCAATCATGTGAGATGGATACCTTGATGGAGATGGCAGAAAAATATAATCTGTATATAGTGGAGGATGCATGCCAGGGTCACGGAGGAACTTACAAAAAAAAGATGCTAGGATCTTTTGGAGAACTTAATGCATTTAGTTTCAATTATTATAAGTCTATATCAACATTTGGTGGTTCTGGTGGTATTATAACATTCAATAATGCAAGTTATTATGAAAAACTTGAAACTTTATCGAAAAGTGATTCAATAAATCCAATAGAACTTTTAAGGGCCAACTTCCGAAGATTTGAACATATATCTTTATTTGACGCTATAACAGTCAGAATTAAGCTAAAACATGCGAACCTTATAAAAAAATCATTGGATTCAATAAAGAAAATTTATGAAAATGAGCTGAATGAAGTGAATCAGATAAATATATTTAAAGATGTATATGGAACCACAAGTATGAGAACAATCTATGCCATATTAGCAGCAAAAAAAGATCTTTTAAAGAATTTCCTTTTACGCAATTCTGTTATGGCAGAAGATTTTTATATCCCTATCTCCATGTTAGATATGCTTGAAAAGAGTATTGTTTCAAATACAAAATTGAAAGTTTCAAATGAAGCATATAGTTTTGGTCTGCAATTGCCAATGTTCCCTTTAATGAAAAAGGAAGAGGTTTATTATATTACAGATTTAATCAAGAAATTCTATTCTGTTTCTAGATTAAAATCTCTCAAAAAGCCATGGTAGGACAGGCATTTTTTGCATTTACCGCTCATTGCCATAGTTTTTATTGAACTGTTCTTTTTGCTTGATAACATTTCTTCCAAAATACCAGTCTTTATGTTACCTATTGGTTTATTGTATAAACAGCTATAAACATTCCCATTACATGTTATAAACAGTGATTTTATCGGTGTTTTGCATATAGTTATAAAATCTTTATTACCGGAGTCTAGAAAATTCACTATTGCAGTTATTGCATTTCTATTGAATCTGTTTCTGTAATCACCTTTATTTTTCATTTTTTTCATGACGGAATTCAATGACTTCTTTATTTTTGCAAGAATATCATCAGAGAACTCCAATATCTTCTTATCATAATCTTTCCTATTGTAATATTCGCTTATTTCTTCCACCATTTTAGGCTCAAAATAACATCCGAGCTTTTCTGAAAGTTTATACACCCTCTCTAAATCTTCATAATTCAAAGGTGTTATGGTGAATTTGATGGTGATAGGCACTTTGGTATATTTCAGTCTTATAGTCTTTATGGTTTTCATTGTATTTCTGAAAGCACCCTTTAATCCCCTTTGTTTATCATGGTTTTTTTCCAGCCCATCTAAACTTATCCCCAGAGAGAGTGGTGCGAGCATGTCTTTGTTTTCTGATAGAAAATCTTTGATTGATGTAGTTGAATATCCATTAGTTGTTATATGTATGCCACCTACCTTTTTCTTAGCATGCAAAAGAAAAAGTAATCTATAAATTTTATTTATATCAGGATGTAAAAAACACTCTCCACCAGTGAGAGATACACTAACAGTGTTTTCGATACCATCCAGTGTTTTCTTTATATTAATTAGATTTAGATCCTTTACATCTTCTTTCCATATGCCACACATCCTGCATTTGAGGTTGCATCTGTTGGTTATTTCAAAGCATATATCAGTAATATGATTGGTTCTAATCGGAATATTCTCAATCTTTGAAAACTCAATCATATTTTTATTTTCCATTTTTTTCAGTTGTTTAAGGAAGATTCTAAGCTCTTTCATCATTTCTTCTGGAATATCTTCATGATGAAAAAGAATTCCTATGTAATCTTTTTTCTTATAGCATCGAAGAAATTCTATGAACATTTCCCTAAAGCCAAGGGTCTTTGTTTTTTCATCATAGGATTGCATTGAAACACTTATAGGTATATCAGCAAATGTGTTATTTCTTGCTCGTGTGTCTGAACAAGATGAGAAACATTTGAATCCAAGCGCTTGTATTATTTTTATTGTTGTTTCATTGAATCTGTGAAATGGGGGAACAAAAATATTTTCAAAATCGTTACCGAATAGTTTTTTCATTCTTTCTTTGCCCTTTGAAATGTCATTCTTCTGTTTATCATAATTTCTTATATCACCGAACTCATATTTCTTATTTGTGTTTGAATTGTTCTTATGCATCCAGCCGTGCTGTATTATACTAATCAATCCTTGATTCTTTTTCTCATGGATTAGAAAATCTGCAGTTTCCTTATCTATTTTTCCAGGTATTACTGCATATGCTATAGGTAGCTTTTCTTTCATGAATATTTCATGAAATTTCATGAATTTCCTGTCAAGCTTATATACATCATCGTTCCTGAAAAATATCTTTTTACGGATCATAGTTATCAACCTTTCCCCTCTATTTCATACTTGATATCCTTTTAAGTATTTGTGATTTAACTTCCTCCATTCACAGACACTGCAATCATTCCATATGCCCTTGTTCATTTTAAAGAAATATTTTCCATCCATTCTGAATTTATGTGATTTCTCTGAAATCCATATTTCCCTGAAGCCTTTTTTGTTGATGTTACCAATCACATGATTCATTCTGCAACATGGTGTCACATCCCCATTCAGGTTTATATTGGCAAAGTACCATCCAATAAAACATTTTTCTACATTATCTTTCCCTCTGTATTTATCCCTTTTTTGTCCACCCCTAATAAAGGAAGGTTTAGAATATATTGTGCAAATGGAAGATATGTTGGATTTAATTTTTAATTTTCTCTGCTCTCTAATACAATGTTCCAGTATTGTCTTGAAATCTTCAATCTCTTCTCTGGAAAGTATTAGATTCTTATTGTGTGGTACAATATCCATTATTTTAAAATTTATAGAGTCAACCCCAAGCTTTGAAGCCAACTTCATCATTTCATACACATACTTGTAATTTCTATTATTGATTATGTACTGCACCTCCACTGACCCTTTTCCAAATATAGATAAATAATGGATATTTCTTATTACGTTTTTGAATACAATCTCAGAAGCTATGGATTGGATTTCATTGTAAACCTGTTTATTTGGGGCTGAGAAATTAACAAATATTTCATCAGCATCTATCAATATTTCTCTTATGTCTTTATTGAATACGCAATTTGTTAATATTGAGAATTTCAATTTCTTGTTCTTGATATAGTGTATCATTTCCTTTATTTTAGAATGCATGGTTGGTTCACCATCCCCAGACAATCTAATCATTGTTGCTCCCAACTCCTCTATCTCGTCGATTATCCTTTTGAAATCCTCAAATCCAATCTCCTTTGGTTTTGGCTTTCTTTTTACCTGTGGGGAATGAAACCAACAGTAAAGGCATCTGAGATTGCAGTAATTATTTATATGAAAATGCACAATCTCTGGGCCTGTAAAAACCTTATCCCTAAGAATTCCTATGTATCTTAAAAAATTCTTTGAAGCTTTCATTAAAATGCCTCCAACACAGGATCTTTTCCATAATAACTTCCGTATTCATTTTTTGCAAGCGTCCTGCTACCCCCCCTACAAATGGATTTGTAAGTGCAATATTTGCATTTCTTTGGAAGATAGGTTAGATTTCTCAGTTTTCTCATTGTTTCGTTTTCCCACACAGATTTGATATCTTTCCAACTACCTAATACATCTTTTGAATAATAGGTTGGTTTTGCCTCACCCCTTGCATTTATCACTATCCTATCTCTACCATCATCAAGAAAACCGCCGATTGAAAAAAGCCTTGCTTTGTTCATGTCATTAAATAAACAAAACGGGAAAGCGTTTGTAACGGAAAACATTTTGCTATCTCTCAAGTATATTTTAAATAATATATCATATAATCTCTGAAAATCTTTTGGTCTGTTTATAGTATTTTTATTCCCAATAAGCCTATAGAGTTCCCATTTTATTTTCAATAATTTCACAATGTTATAAATTTTTTCTATTTCATTCAGATTCTTGTCCAGGATTACAGTGCCTATCCTGAGAAATATATTCCTCTTTGCTTTTTTTATTTTCTTTATTGTTTCAATTTTTCTTTGAGTAGATTTTGGCTTGCCTGTGATTCTTGATTCCCTTACTCCATGAAAAGGTATCAATACACTATCAAAAAGCCTCAGAAGATCATTGGTATATCTGTCAACTGCAAATCCATTAGTATTGAGCCAAACCTCCAAATCTAGTTTTTTGGCATATTCTGCATATTCAGAAAGTTTTTCATCAAGCAAGGGTTCACCGCCTGTGAACCTGATTCTTTTTACCCCCAATTTTGCTGTTTGTTCTAGTATCGAGAATACCTTCTCTTCATCCAAGGAATAATCATCGTTATATGTTGTTTTATTGAAGCAGAAATCACAGTCAAGGTTGCATTTTGTTGTCAGTTCTATAGATATCTCTTTTGGTTTATCAACTATGGTTTGCGCTTTTATATTCTCATATTTTTCAGGGAATCCTCCACAAAAACCGTTGAATCTGCATTTCTTACATTCTTGAACCTTTGTCTTATTTTCAGATTCAGGATTTACTATATGTTCTTCTGCGTCTGGCATTATGCAGTAAGGCAGATTAAAGAATATTATACTTGTTTTATCTTCATATTTATTTATCAAATAATACAGCAGTGTTTTTAGCTTGAAAAAATCAGGTGGATTCTTGTTATCAAAGTACAGATTCAGCAAAGGAATTTTATTTTTTTGGAGTAACTTCACTATATTTCTCAGGCTATGAATATTCGTTTTTTTTACATTCACCTCTATTTTCTTAAGACTTTGTTTCTTCATTTTTCACTTTTTTATACAAATTGTCAATATTCACTGCACTTTTAAAAAGAAAATTTTTAGGAAACAACTCATTAAATATTCCCATATCCTTTGGCAAACAATTCCCTCCTATTCCATCCTTTGCCTCTTTTATATCGATATTCCATTTCGTATTAGCACATCTTCTCAGTTCATTAAAATCATAACCCTTGGAATCACATAGTATTTTTATTTCCTCAGCAATCGCTATCTCAACGAATCTGTGTGCGTTTTCTACTATCTTGGATAAAGTTGCATATTCAATTGATGTTGGGATTAACTTTTTTTCTTCCATGAATTTTTTATAGAAATCCAACCCCTTTCTTAGTGATTGTTCATTTGCCCCTGCAATAAGACGTGTTAATTCGAATATATTGGAGTCAGGATCACAGGAGCGGAATCTGTGGGGGGAGATAACAAAAAATCCGTTGTTTTTGAGAACATACTCAGCCATTTCCTTCTCAGAACCTGGTACTATAGTTGATTCAACTGAGACTAACGGTTTTTTGCTGTAATCCAGTGTTTTCAGAAGATTAAAAACCTGTTCAGTGGTATAAACACAAATTATATAAGTATCATACGCTTTATCCAATCTATCAATAGCACCAAATTTTCTTAGTTTTCTGACCTTTTTTTTGTCTATATCTATTCCTGCAACATCTTCCTTTCCTCTGGTTTTTGTATATATCTCTTTAAGAACCCTGCTACCCACTATTCCTAGGCCTATAACAACTATTGACATACAATTTATTTATATATTTATAATATAAAACAATATAATAATTAACATGAGTGTGATTGAGAATGGTTACAAAAGGAAAATAAACATATTGATACTTTTAATGGTTTCTGCTCTAATTTTCAATATTGTAGCTTCCTCTGCCAATGGAGAGACTCTTTGGTGTTATATAAGGAGTCCTAGTGGTACTATAGCAAGTGATTCTACAGATATAACAGATTGTAGCGAAAGTACAGATACTTGCACAGCCACGTGTGATCCATCAACTACACCAGTGTGCTGCAATGAAGAAGGGCAATATACATGGGGGGTTTTTGATGATCCTCCAGAATTTACATGTGGAGGTGATTCTTATGTAGATCCTCCACCTTTAAGTATAAGTAGTCATGCATACTATGTAAACTGGGATACATCTGAATACTGCACCTCAACCTGCACAGGAAAAACTGTTTACTGGGCCCTTGGCGGTGATGACTGCAATCCTGATGTGGAAGGTATTCAGAATCAATGCTGCTGTCTTGATGATGGTGGTGCGGAATTCAGGAGGGCAAGAATGCTCGGAACGGATGCTACCTACCCCCCTGACCCGGCAGATGATGCATGCTGTGTTGCCAATAATAAATGTGTTTATAACTCTGTCTGCTATAACTCAGGATCTGTCCACGGTCTAATACCAAACAGTAACTACTGCGATTCGGGTATGTGGAAAGGTGGTGATGCTGGCCAGGTTATGTGCGATGCTATAGTGGGTCTGGACCACTGGAATCTTGGTGGTGAAGATTGTGATGGGGCAGGATCAGGGGATTGTGCAAATGAATGCTGCGGTGATGACACTGGCTCGAGTGATTTGTGGGGAGAATACAGGATTGAATGCAAGGATGCTGAGGGCGGTGCGTTCTGTGCAGGGTCAACGGATAACAAGGCATGCTGCACCCGTACCAGCTCTGAAAATAATGACTGTGTTTTTGATGGTGTTTGTTATTCCCATTTGTCTGAGCATAATTCCAGAGTCTGTAATGACGGTATATGGGTGGACAAATCAGGACCTACAGTATGGGTAAATGCTACCCCTCCAGAGGCAACAACAATATGGCAAAACACAGACGCTAAAGCGGGTGTTAACTGCTCTTCTGTGGGTGCTCCATGTGACATACCTTCGTATAGATTGATTTTATATGATGTTCTTGGGTCCGGCGCCTGCCCAAGGGATTATGATATTTATGTTTCAATTGGTGTGGGTAGTCCACAACCAATAAGCACCCATAAATGGGTATGTGCTGCTGCAAATGACACTGCTGATAATTCAGGCTTTTCACCAGAAATGGTGGAATTCAAGATTGACAAGATTCCACCAACAATCACAGATGATTATGCCAATGATGATGTTTGGGTTAATGTGGACCAGACCGTCACCTTAGACCCGCAGGACATAACAGGCGGCACTGCACTTAATTCTGGTATTAAGAATGTTTCATACTGTATAGAAGACTACACTGCAACACCTTCCTGCATACCCGACACACTGATAGATGTGCCCGGGCCTTATGTGATCAACCATGAAGCAATGGAAGGAGAGTATTTGAACAAAACAATAAGATATCAGGCATGGGATATTGCAAAAAACCCTTCTGATATTGGTTTTTACCATGCAAAGATAGATAAACAGAAACCTGATGTTAGTGTTAGGCTTTTACCTTTAGGTCCTATTAGTCCAAGTGGATGGTATGCTGATCCTGCACTTGCAAGGGTGGTTTGTGATGATTTGGGTGGGAGTGGATGTGATGCATCAACATATAGAATAAAGATATATGGTCCTACAAGACCTCTAAAGTGCCCGGATGATTATGCTGAATACACGTCTAGTGATGGTGCAGTAATAGAAAGTCATAATTGGATATGTGCTGCTGGATTTGATAATGTGGGTAATTATAATGTTTCAGAGCCGGTGGAGTTTAGGGTTGATACAGGAGATGAATTGTGGGTAATAATGAAACCATTGCCTTTATGGACAAACACAACATTCTTCAACGTTAGCTGGGGAAGCGGTAGTTATGGCCCATCTGGTTTATATGAACATGAGGTTGAAAAGAGGGTTTCAAGATGTAAAGATAGCGATTGGGAGATATGGAAAAAAGCTGCGAGTGAATCAGCTATTTTCGGCCCTGCAGAAAATAATTGTACATATCATTTCAGGGCCAGGGTAAAAAACAAGGCAGGTGTCACCAGTGAGTGGTCTAATGAAGTGAACACCACAATAGATCTGGAGAGGCCTGTTTGCGAGATGATAGGACCAGAGGGCGAGTATTCAGGAAGGCCTATTACTATAAGATGGAAAAGCAGAGATAATGTTTCTGGTGTTGAGTATACTGAGGTTGAATACAGCAGGGATATGGGTAATAATTGGGAGAATATAGAGTCTCCACATGACTTTTGCGATGATCCTGTCTGGGTCCCAGACCATGGCGACGGGTCATACATGTCACAATGCAATGGTGCCGATGGTTATACATATACATTCAGATGCAGGGGAGTGGATTATGCCAAGAACACCGGCTACTGGTCAGCGTGGGCAGTGACCACGGTTGATTTAAGCCCGCCAGATGCATGGTTTCATGCACTCCCTGAATGGTACAACTCTACAAGCATAGAACTAATCTGGGATGGTTATGATAATGGATCTGGCATAGATTGCTATGAAATTAAGTGGTATAATGGAACTTGGGATTACGTAGTGTTTAATTCAGAGGGTGATGAGGCGGTTTGCGAAATAATAAAGGGGAGGATAGAGGCAGGAGACATGTTTATCCCTTTTGGAGAGGATATATATAACGTGACCGGCGATGTTATCGATGTTATAGGTCGTGTAGAAAACAATAAAACATATAATTTCAGTATAAGGGCAAAGGACAGGATGGATCAGTGGGGTGAATGGGCTAATGCTAGTACAACCATTGATCTGAACAAGCCAGTAATAACCCTCACTGTGGAGGATCAGGATGGCACTGATATGGGTAGCGGAAACAAGGTGATATCTGCTCAGGATGTTAGAAAGGTTACCATAACATCAAATGCGACAGATAATATTTCAGGCATTATGAACAACACGATATTATATTATATTACCAATGTGTTCCACAAAAAGGAGTGTGGCAAAACAGAGGGTCCGTATCCTCCCCATGCAAGCATCTGCTCTGCTACTATTGATTTTGCAGAAGATGTGCAGGTTAAATACAAGATAGTAGCCAGGGATAAAGCCTGGAATGAAAAAAGAGAGCCGGACACAGGATGGAACTATATAGTGACACATCCCTTAGCGAACTTTGTAACCCATGATCTTTACCTTGTCATTGGGAACTCCTTTGATGTGGAGGTCCAGGTAAGGAACCTGCAGAGCAGTCAGGATAAGATCACTTTAATTCTGGATAGTTACCCGCTTGCAGGATTCATTAATCCAGGCAGTGAAGCAGAAATAGGGCCTAAGGGCAGAAGTTTGAGTGTAATTCTTAACCCTGATGAACAAAAAAGCTTCCACGTAAGGGTCTTAACATCTGATGTTGGAAGCTTTGTTTTAAAAATAAATGCGACCTCTGATATCAATCTTGGACTGAAAGACAGTGATACACTCACTATAAGCGTCAATTTCCCTGCATCTTTTCCTGGTCTAGATGCCTGGGGAATGATTGTTCTGATAGCTCTTTCTGTTGTGGTTTACTGGAAGGTTTCTGGAAAAGAATAAATAGCGGGGAGTGGAGTTCCACACCTTTGTGTTTTGAACCACTGACCTTTGGGTTATGAGCCTTTCGCAGCCTTTATATAAAAGACTTCAACGAGCACTCCAGGCTGCTCCACCCCGCTTTGTTGTTTAATATAGTTTAATTTATTTATAAATGGGTTTTGTATTGTTTTATGTGCAAATCGGTGGGATATTCGCGGCTAAGGTTTAAATTATTTTTTGCTAAGAATTCATTGAATAGAAAGGTTGATACAATGATTGTAATCGGAAGGGAAACAGAGGATGCTTTTTGTGAAAAACTTGCAGATGAATTGACAAAATTAAACGGTGATGAAGAAGCTGTTTTTTATCCTGTGGAGCACAGGCATCATCCTGATGGTGAGACACTGCCAAGATTAACAGACGGGCCCAAGGATCCTGATGAGATCACCAGATTAAGAGACATGGGTGATGGTATTAAAAAATTACCTCCGTCAGAGAGGAGTTTTTACAAACCACCGAATGAACTGATAAAAAGGGTGAGGAATGGTGAAAAAGCCCTTGTTATTGGAAGAGGGAAAGCAGGGAAACACTGGGATCCTAATGATGTTTTCATGGACAGTCTTCTCTTGTCAGGAGAGTTAAGAGACAGGTGCAGAAAAGCAGAGATCTGTGTTGTGTGGCCTTATTATCCATATTCCAGGCAGCATGACAGATATATCTTTGGACAGCCTCATTCTGCCAAGCTCGTAAGAAAGGCCATAACAGATAACAGGAGATTTGCTGACATGCTTATAACAGTCTCTGCACACAACTACAGGACAACAGGGGAGATGGATGGCAACTGCTGGAATCTGGATGCAACCCCGGCTGTCATAGAATATGCCAAGACCATTGGGTTTCTGGATGACAGATACCTCGTAACATGTGATTCAGGTCAGTCTCTGGGTGAATTAAGGTTTCCTCTTGCAGAAGCAATAAATGCCGGCACTGTCGCACTAAGAAAGGAAAGGGACCGGTTGGAAGGTGATGTGAGGGTTCATACCAAGGTTATGGAAGACATGGAACATCCGGAAAAGACATCACTTCTTTATTATGATGATGAACTGGCAACGGGGGGAACATTATATAAGCACATATCACGTGTTATTGGACTGGGTTTCCTCCCCGAGAATATTCATGTCGTGGTTGTGGCGGCAAAGGACAATCCAAATAAAAAGTTAGGCAAATACGGGGCTGAATGCATAAATGAACTTGGTGTCAATCTTGCCGCATCTGATACTATAGAATCCCCCTATGCAAGGTTCTCAGTCACATCTATTCTCGCTAAATATATACAGGAAACTTTCTGGTAGCTAATTCTTATATTATTGGGTGCAAATTATACCTATGAAAGAAAAAGTTTTTGTTGGGGGGTTCGATGAAGCTGGTCGTGGAGCTGTTATCGGGCCTCTGGTTGTGGCAGGCGTATCTTTTGACAAGGAAGATGTGTACAGGTTAAGGAAGATGGGTGTCAGGGACTCCAAGCTTCTGACTGCAAAGAAGAGGGAACGGCTGGTTAAGGAGATTGAAAAGCTGGCCAAGGATATAATTGTCATCAAGGTTGGTCCCTGCAAGATAGATAATTACAGGAAGCAGGGTGTAAATCTGAACAGGCTTGAGGCCATGAAATTTGCTGAGGTTATCAGCTACCTTGGTCCTCACCAGGCTTATGTGGATTCTCCTGATGTTAATCCGGAGAGATTGAAAAAGATCCTTGAGAAGATGGTTGGTGATGGTGTGGAAATAATATCTGAACACAAGGCCGATCATAAATACCCTGTTGTTGGTGCTGCTTCTATCATAGCCAAGGTTGAGAGAGATGAAGAGATAAGAAAGCTGAAGAAGAAGTACGGGGATATCGGACCTGGTTATTCTTCTAATCCTATAACAGTCAAGTGGCTTAAGGAATGGCTTGAGGAGAACAGGGATTATCCTGAGGGTGTGGTCAGGAAGACATGGATAACCGCTGATGGAATAAAGAAGGATAAACTTCAAAAAAGACTGACTTCCTGGTTCAAGAGGATAAAGAATAAATAAATAATTTTGCATACAATAATTAAAGATGATTAAAAGAATAGGCGATATAGTTCTTGTCCAGCTTTCTGATATTGACTCAAATATCTACATTGTCGGTGATTCTGCTATTGATTCCGGAACCGGGTTTAACTTTACGAGGCTTCACCAGGTCTTAAAGATTCTAAAGAAAAAATTCGGGGATATAAAGCAGGTTGTGAACACACACGGCCATTTTGACCACATAGGAGGAAATGGTTATTTCCTGAATGCTTCCTGTGCCATGCATGAACTGGATGCACCCATCCTGGAAAACGGAAAAATTGAGGAGAGCATGGCTGATTTCTTTGACGGCAAACTGCATGCAAGACCTGTGGAAAGAAAGCTTAAGGACGGGGATAAAATACAGGTTGGCGGAATGAATCTTGAGGTTGTGCACACACCCGGACACACACCCGGTTCTATATGCCTTTATGATGAAAAGCAGAAGGTCATATTTTCTGGTGATACTGTCTTTGCTGACGGTGTCGGAAGGACTGACATGCCTGGGGGGGATCCGGACGCACTGAATGCTTCTCTGGAAAGGCTGAGCAATATGAAGATAGACAAGATATTGCCAGGGCACGGGGATCCTGTTCTTAGTGGCGGAAGCAAGGTTGTAGCAGATATGATGAAGACCGGACCGGCGCCTGAATAAGATTAATTCTTTTAATATATAAATATAAAATAAACCCATGACGGACAAGTGTAAAGAAGAAGTTAGAAATTATATAATAGCAATATTAGGGGTATCTAGTTTATTCATGTTATTAATTTCCAGCTCTTTATATGAATTCGGTGATAGTGGAGAGATATATAATTTTGAATTATCTGCTCATAATTTCGAGAGCAGGGTTTATGTAAATGATTTTAATCTTCATTATGATTTTACAGCAAAAAATGGTTCTATAAAACTCAAATTTAACAATGAATATAATAGTGGTGCAATAGAATTACGTTTCCCTAAATTAATAAAATCACTAGAAATACAAATATTTGATTGTGAAGGTGTTGGTTGTAATAATAAATCAAATTTAACATATAAAAATGAGACGCTTTATAAAGATAATAACGAAAATACAACTGAACTTACTTTAACAAACTTCTCTGAGTCCCTAGAAAATAAATTAATCCTGGTAAATTTTTCAATGGATTTAGAACCAAATTCTGTATTTAACATTTATAATCATAAAATCGTATTATATTCAAATGATCATGTAATACTGGATCTAGGTAGAGGTTACAGTTGTTTTGGTTCTTGTGCTAATTATATAGATGGAGTTGAAATAGACAAAAAGACAGTTGGTAACAGAATATATTTGGATTTTATTAATGAATCCGAAGGGGATCAATATTCATTCACCTTAACTACAAGAAATGAATTTATACTGTTAGTGAAAAATCTTCTTTTAGCTCTTGGTGTGTCTTTATTATCTGGCACTATTCTTTTAATATCTCAAGTTTATGGAATGAAAAGAGGTTAGTGTCTAAGTGGAACGAAAATACAGCCGCCATAGTTTTTTTCTTCAAGGCCTTTCTTCGTTTTTATGGCTACTATAAGCTCCTGTCTCCAGGAACTGCCTACCGGGGCTTCTATAATACCGCCTGTTTTTAGCTGATCTATCAGGGCATTTGGTATTTCATGGCAGGCGCAGGTGATTATTATCTTGTCGTAAGGGGCCTTTTCTGGATAACCTCTGGAGCCATCGCCTTGAATGACTTCTACGTTCTTTATACCTGAATGTTTTAGGTTGGATTTTGCAAATTCTGCCAGATTGGGGTCCAGCTCTATTGTGTAAACCTTCATTACAAGTCCGGACAGGATGGCTGCCTGATAGCCGGATCCTGCACCCACTTCAAGAACAATGTCTGTCTTTTCTGGCTTTAGGTGTTCTGTCATTATAGCAACCATGTGCGGTGCAGATATGGTCTGGCCAAATCCAATAGATAACGGTGTATCAGAATAAGCATAATTCTTATTCCCGGCCCGGACGAAGTTCTCTCTTGGAACATCTTTAAAGGCCTTTATTACCTTTTCTGTTTTGAGGTATCCTGATTCTATAAGGTGTTTTATCAGGTTATTTTTCTTTTCTTTCAGTTCCATATTAATATTTAGAAAAGGAGATAAATTGCTTATTGTCTTTTGATGGCTCTATTTCCGGAATTTATTCAGGCAGTTCTGGGGGTTCAATCACTTGATAAATATTAAAGAAATATCTGGTTAGTTATTCTTTTGGTTGTTGCTTGAATCCACAAGGGACTGTTAAAGTTTAAAGTTTACTAATTCAAATAAAATATATGGCATATTATGATTTGTGCGTGCAGCTGGAACACTCAGAGGATCTGGACAAGTTTGTGGATATTGCCGGGAAGCTTGGATGGAAAGGCCTTGGATTGGTTCTTCCTGTGAAGGAGATGAGGAAATACAGGGAAAGTGTTAGGAACATAAAAGGCCTGGATATTGTTTTGGGGGCCGAGGTCAAGATCAAGAGACCGGAAGATCTCAGAAAGGTTGTTGGGAAGGTAAGGAAACAGGTTGAGCTTATTGTTGTGTATGGCGGTGATCTTGAGGTGAACAGAAAGGCTGTTGAGACACCGGAAGTGGACATACTTGTTCATCCATGGGGGAGTACAAGAATGGGACTTAGGACAGATCCCGGAGTAAACCACATAATGGCAAGGCTGGCTGCAGAGAATAATGTATCATTTGGCCTTGATTTCAGGGATTTTCTTTACTCCTACAAAAAAGACAAAACCAGACTGCTCTCCTTTTTGATTGAAACAGCAAAGCTCATAAAGAAGTATAAATCCCCGTTTGTCATCACATCAGGGGCATTGTCTCCCTGGGACCTTAGGGCTCCTTCTGAGTTCATATCCTTTGGGAAAGTCCTTGGCTTTCAGGTTCCCGCAATAAAGCAGGCCATATCAGACAGGATAATCACAGAGAACAGAAAAAGGCTTGGAAGCAAATGGATAATGCCTGGTGTGGAAGTAGAGTGATTATAATATATATTCCAAGCGATATTACAATATTGCATTTGTGTCTGTACTCAGAAGAGTGTGTTTGCTAACAGTTATTTTCCTTTTAATAGCATTTTCATATCATAATAAGTCATACTGCCTTTGGCCCCTTAAAATAGCCTTTTTCTTTTTGTTCAGTGTTCCTGAGAGCCTCTGCCTGGGTTAGTGATGGCTCTATCTTATCTTCTCTTGTGACGTTCTTAACATCGATGGGCTGGAAGGTTGGCTGGACATTCTTCGTGTTCAGCTTCTGGATGTCCTCAAAGGCCTTCAGGATGTTCTCCAGATCCTTGGAGAATTTGTTAAGCTCTTTTTCATTCAGACTGATCCTGGCTACATCTGCAACCTTCTGGACTGTCTTCTTGTCTATCATAAAGGTTTTTTATAATGAGTGATTTAAATTAATTTCCTAGGAACCTTCCCGGTTCTTTTCCCTCTGTTTCTTCTCTATGCTTTTTGGAAGACTCTTTTTGTTCTTTCTCCATATTCTTCTTCAGAAATTCCAAGGCCTCATCGTGTTTTTTCTCCAGAAGTAGCTCGAAAATATTTTCGAATGTGCCTGGATCCAGTTTTAGTTCCTTCAGGTTCTTTTCCAGAAGTTTTTTACCAAGCTCCTGGACAGAAAGCTTGTGTTCCTCCAGGGTCTTGGTTTTTTCACTGTGTTCTTTTTTATCCGGTTCCTTTTTGAAGAATATCATGGCCTTGTTCTCAAACTTTGTTTTTATTTCGTTCAAGGGAGCTGCTGTTTTTCCTGATATGTTTATTCTTATCAGGGGTTTCTTTTTATGTTGCTTTTCTAGTATTGTTTTTATCTTGTTTTCTATATTCTCCGTGGTTGGGTTTTCCAGCTCTTCATAATAAAATCTCCTCTGATTCTCAAGCTCTATGAAATCTATTTTAAGCGGGTTTGTTTCGATCTGCCAGAACCCTACTGGCTGGGTTGCTTCCTTGGTTAATTGTGTTGGTACAAGAGAACCGGGTATCAGGAAAGGGGCATTACTGTAAACAGAATGCTCTGGTTTGTGTATGTGGCCGCAGATATAAAGATTAAATCCTCCGGGAAGCTTGTTTATATCTATTGTGTGGGGGGCCACTTTCAGGAATGGGGAAACAGATTGGTGGAGCATGAAGATATTGAAACAGCCAGGAAATGGTCTGGGGTTCCAGTTCTTTAAAACGGTTTCTGAATACTGATCAGGCACACCAGACATGCCTTGAATGCATACCTTTTCCTCTCCTTTCTGGAAAACAGCACCATTGCAGTGAAGATAAATGATGAATCCAGCCCTTTCCAAGGCTTCTACAGGGTTGAGGAATCCCTTGACCCTTCTCTCGTGTGTACCGTGTATAGCAACCATAGGTATGCCTGACAGGCCCATGGGCAGCACTTTTTCAATATTCTTGTTTATTCCCTTCACGAGCCTGGTTTCGCTTGATGTGATGAGGGGTTTTATGAAGAGTTCCATGGCTTTTGTTAAGGTTTCTGTTCCAGGAGACCTTGTATCAAAAATATCTCCTGCTATCAGGATAATATCAGAGTCCAAGGCCTTCTCAAAGGCCTCTTCTGCTGATTCAAATGGATCATTTTCTCTTTCTGTTCCTGACCCGAAACCAAAATGGAAATCCGAGATTATGGATATCTTCATGAAAACACCTTGATTATTTAATTACATGATTTAATCTGAGCCACTGAATAAAGCTTTTGCTTAATCTTTTGAAAGAATAAATAAAAGGGTTTATCTATTAAGTCTTACAAAAAGGTAAAAAATAGAGACAAAGCCTGCTAATAAGAATGCAAAAATGAATTTGTGGATGACAAAAAACAGAAAAACAAGTGAGGATATTCTTCCTACACTGAGCCAGAATTCTCTATAAACATTGCAGGCAACCTCATTTCTCTTTCTTGCAAAACCAGTAAAGGACACATACATTGTTAAATGGATTATTGTTGCGAACATTCCTCCAAGGAACGAGAGCAAAAATACTTCCATTGCTGTTGTTACGAATAATCTAGCAAACCATGTAACAGAATAGATAAGGGCGCCTATCCAAAGAAGTCTTCTGTGGTTGAATCTTTTACCAAACCTGCCTATAAACAGGGTAAAGATTGCTATACCAACACCGCATACTGCGGTTGCTATACCTATATAGAGCAGGTTTCCAAATTTTTCATATATAAAAACGGGCCACATCAGGGCTTCTGATATAAAGAGTATGCCGTTCAGCAAATAACCCAAGGACAGGTTTCTTTCCAGACCAAATTCTATATCCTTTAGCTTGAATCTGAAGTTTCCTTTATAATCGTTTGTTAAAAACAAAGGCCAAACAGACAGTATAAGCAAGAATATTACTATTATAAATAAAAAATTAAAGCCCAGGTTTTGAAGGATCAGTGCGCCTATTATTGGAGCAATTATGGCTGCAATCTTGGGCAGGGCTATCAGGTTTCCTATTTCTTCATTTTCATGGATCTTATCTGTATTTTTTATAAATTCTGAATGTAAGGGTATCCAGTACATGGCCTGCTGTATGCCGTAGGCAATACCAACCATGTATAAAAAATCTGGGTTAATGCCCGGAATTACAAGGAGCAAAAGAAAAAACAATATCAGCACAGGAACGCTCAAGAGGATTGTGTGCTTGACCCCCAGCATGGATGACATCTTTGCAGAGACAGGAATAAAAACGCTAAAGGAAGTCCATGTAATGATCATATAAACTATAACAAGATTAAGACTGAAACCGACTTTGAGAAGAAATATGGGAATGAATATTCCTATAAGGGCTATGGAAAATGACTGCATGACAAGATTAATATAAACCTCTTCCAACTCGCTTCTTATCTTGAATACTCTGTGTATGTTGTGAAAAATACGCAGCGGCATGTATATATTTTTGGATTTTTTCTTATATTAAACTATTCTAGAACGTCTACCCTGGTTCCCAAAACTGTTCCTGGAAGGCCTCTTGAGAATCTTGCGCGGAGCACACCGTTGTTTCCATGAGGCTGTGTTATCTTTCCATGAATTTCCTTCCTGCTTGCACCAGAGCTCTTCCAGACCACTTTTTTACCTATATACTGGCTGGCCATTGCCCTGGAGAAAACCCCATCTATGGCTAACAGAAACTGGTTCGTTCTCTGTGTATGCCTTCCTCTTCTAAAGTTCAGAATAATCGCTTTTTGCTTTGCTACACTTTTGGTTTTCTTTTTTTCTGCCATATACCCAATTTACACATAAAGGTATATAAATTTTCCGTTAATTAGACTGTTATGGCCAGTTGCTCATGAACAGATAAGATGCTATAAACCCTTCTGCCACGCCATTAGAATGCTTAAAAGAGTGCCTGATGTGGGGAAAGCAATACACTTCTGCTAATCCCGAGATGTTTCATGGTTATGCGAAAGAGGCAACAGAACAAAACCTGAAGCAAAGGCATATGGGCAAATGAGTATTAATGTTAGGCTTTAGCAGAAGTACAATTACATGAATACATGTTATATGATTCATGCTGAGAACCAGATTCATAGAAGGAAGAAAAACATGGGCTAAAATATACACTGATGGGGTATTATTGAGTTTCTGACTATAACCAGAAGATCGCCCATGGGTGGGATGCCAGGATATGACATTTGCGGAAAAAGATTTGATTCTATGGCAGTATAAAACTGTTTTTATTTTTAATTAAATCTATATTTATATAAGGAGATTTATGGTTATTAAATTCTACAACACCCTTACAAAGAAGAAAGAGGTTTTCAGGCCTATCAGACCAAGAGAGGTCCTGATGTATAACTGCGGGCCAACGGTTTATGACTACGCCCATATAGGGAACCTCAGGGCCTATGTTTTTGCTGATTTGATCAGAAGATACCTGGAGTACAAAGGTTTCAGGGTAAAGCAGGTCATGAATATAACCGATGTAGGTCACATGACCATGGATGAGGAAATTGATGGGAGAGGGGAGGACAAGATAGAGAAAAAGGCCAAGGAGGGCAAGAAAACACCAAAGGAAATCGCTAAGTTCTATGCAAAAGCGTTTTTTGAGGATATAAGGACTCTGAATATAAAGAGGGCCATGGTTTATCCAGAAGCCACCAGGCATATAAAGGAGATGATTGAAATAATAGAAAAACTGTTAAAAAATGGATATGCCTATATCTCGAATGGGTCTGTTTATTACAATGTCAATAAGTTTAAGGGTTATGGCAAGCTCTCTGGAAATACCATAGAAGAGCTTCAGGCAGGTAAGAGGATAGAGGTTAACCCTGAGAAAAAGAATCCGTATGATTTTGCTCTGTGGATAAGGAACCCGCACCACATAATGCAGTGGGATTCTCCATGGGGCAGGGGATATCCTGGGTGGCACATAGAGTGTTGTGCTATGAGTATAAAGTATTTGGGAGAGACCCTGGACATACATACAGGCGGTGAGGATAATATATTTCCCCACCATGAATGTGAGATTGCACAGGCTGAGGGGGCCACAGGAAAGCCCTTTGTCAGATACTGGCTGCACACAAGGCACCTGATGGTTAATGGGAAGAAGATGAGCAAGTCCAAGGGTAATTTCTACACGTTAAGGGATCTTTTGGATAAGGGTTATGATCCAAAGGCCATAAGATATGCACTTTTGTCTGCACATTACAGAACCAGGCTTAACTTTACAGAAGACGGTTTGAGAAAGGCTGACAGAACAGTGAAAAGCATAGAGGAATTTGTTAGCAATGTGAAAAATGGGAAAGACCGCCCGGATGCTTTAAAGCTTATAGATAAGGCCAAGAAGGGCTTTGAAAGGGCCATGGATGATGATCTTAATATCTCAGAGGCGTTGTCTGTTATTTTTGATTTCATGAGAGATGTGAACAGGACTGGTGGCGGCAGGAAGGTCTACCAGGCCATTCTGGGTTTTGACAGTGTTCTTGGCCTGGAACTGGATAAAGTTAAAAAGGAATGGTTTGCTGCTACAGCTGCTAAGGGGGAGATAAAGAAGCTGATCCTGGAAAGGGAAAAACTGAGGGAAGAGAAGAAATTCCAAGAAGCAGACAATATCCGTGAGGTGTTGAGGAAGAAGGGTATTATAATTGAAGACACAGAGAAAGGGCCTAAATGGAAAAGGGTGATGACATGAAGATAACCTTTCTGGGAACCGCAGGTGGCCGATTTGTTGTACTGAATCAGCTAAGGGCATCTGGGGGGTGGGTTCTGGAAATGGACAGAGAGATGTTTCATGTAGATCCAGGGCCAGGAGCTCTTATAAGGGCCAAGGAGTATGGAGTTAAATTGAAAAAATTAACAGGCGTTGTTGTTTCACATGCACACCCCGACCACTGCACTGATGTTAATATGGTCATAGAGGCCATGACAGAGGGCACCAGAAAGAAAAGAGGAGTTTTGGTGGGAAGCGAGAGTGTGATAAGGGGTAAGGGAGATTTCATACAGGTTGTGTCTCCTTATCATTTAAAGGCATTGGAAAGGGTTATAATCATGAAACCCGGAAGTAAAATAAAGGTTGGTAAAGTAGAGATAAAGACCACAAAAACAAAGCATGGGGATCCTAGTTGTGTGGGTTTTGTTTTCTCTGGCTCAAAGGTTATTGGATATGCAGGCGATGGGGAATACTTTAAAGGTCAGGAAGATTATTTTAGGGGCTGTGAGTATCTTATTGTTAACTGCCTGAGACCCAGGACAAAAACATGGCCAGAACACATGAATGCAGCCATGGCGGAAATTTTTATATCAAAGGTCAGACCAAAGCTCGCCATATTGCAGCATTTCGGCATGCTTATGTTAAGGGGTGTTGCAGAAAGGGAAGCTAAGATTATTCAGAAAAACACAGGCGTAAAAACAATAACAGCAAAAGATGGTATGGTGTTGGGTTCCGGAAATAAAGAACAGACTGGTTTGAAAAAATTTATATAACCTTTACTTGTATACAGTGCCACCAGTACTTCTTAACACAAATATCCAAACCAATAATAAAACTCCAATCACTACAACAGCCATGACAATCCATATAAATATGTTTTCACAGCGCTCTGGGCATGGACCTCCACAATCCACACCCTCCTCACCCACATCCTGAATGCCATTAAGACACGCTGGCGGAATTTCGCAATCCTCATCTATCTCTCCATCACAATCATCATCTGCGTGATTGAAACACACTTCTTCAGTGGGTTCTATGGAGTTTCTGCAGATACCAGACCACTTGGAATCATCACCGCAGGTTTCTGTTCCTTTTCTGCAAATTCCTATATTTGTTCCGCACACCCTTGTCTCACCAGGTTCACAGCAGATTGTGTTCTCATCTATTATACCATTGCAATTGTCATCTATATAATTACATATCTCATCTGTGGGCAGAGCTCCACCATAACATCCACACTTTGTATCTTCCAATGAGCTTCTTTCCCCAAAATTAACACCCACGTTGTCTATTACTCCATCACAATTGTCATCTTTTCCATTGCATGTCTCTGGTTTTCCTGTTGTTTGCCCTATACATTTGCTCCATTCACCATCTATACAAATCATTTCTCCTTCTCTGCACTCGCCTATATTACTTCCGCATTTTTTCCTTTGATTGTTTTCACAAACGCAAGCAGGTGTGCCATCTTCATTGGACTTTTCATCCTCAAAGCCGTCACAGTCATCATCAAGGTTGTTGTCACATATCTCTTTTAGATAGCCTGGTACTACATCAGAATTGCAAATAACACCGCTCCCGTCTCCTGTACACACATAATAGCCAGAACAAGCGCTGTTTGGAATACCGCAGGAGTCACCCACCCTCCCCTCGACACCATAAAAGTCCTCATCCTCGGTCACGCAGTACCCATCAGGGCATTCTGAATCGTTGTAGCAAACAAGACCATTCCTGCTGCCCCCAATACACATACCGTCACAGTCGTCATCTAATCCATTGCAAACCTCTTTTGCACCGGGGTATGCATGTGGGTTGTTATCGCTACAATCACCAAATTCAGGACAGAAACCATCACCGTCATAATCCCTGCATATTGAAAAATTAATTGTTTCTTCTCCCAGAATTTTATTGTTTTCTTTTTCATAAATCTTAAATGTTAGGGCGTGTCTGCCAGGAACATATGCTGTCAGCCTGCCAATCTCACTAAAGTCTATTGCTATGCCATAGTATTTGTCAAAGTCTGTTACATTGGTTGTAGCATTAATTGTTTTTGTGGCTGCATTATAATCAAAGTCTACAGAACCGTTAGGGTCGCTGACCATTACTGCATCATAGCCGTAAATCTCCTTGTTGCAAGCAGCCTGATCAACATGATCAGGACAATTGGGTGGCGGTAATAATACGGCCAGCTCATTATCTGTATAGGTTATTGTGTATGGTTCATAAAGAGCGGCTGAAACTGATTGGCCTTTGTTGTCTGTTCCTGAGATGGTTGTTGTTTGCTGCCAGTTCATGGAATTAATGGTTGAATGGTTTGTATATGCACAGAGATAGGGGCCATTGGGTGGCAGATAAAACATATTGTATTGCGCATCGCTATCATATGTTAAGAACTCTATATAGCCAACATTATTAACATTAGATCCATTCCATATAACATCTATTCCGTATTCCTGATAAGTGACCTCACCATCCTTGAATTTAAATATACCGCCAGGTCCCCCGGG
Organism: uncultured archaeon; assembly: GCA_964399875.1. GTDB lineage: Archaea > Aenigmatarchaeota > Aenigmatarchaeia > QMZP01 > QMZP01 > CAYNRQ01. The sequence continues at coordinate 5,522 of CAYNRQ010000006.1, read as the reverse complement.
CTCTATCTTTCCGTCTTTTATTCTCCCGTACTTTGTAATATTATTAAGGCTGTCGTTATCGAATCTCTCCATCTCTATATAATGTTTATTTGGAGCCTTGTGCTGTATATCATCATGGTCAATTGATCTGGCTATCCAGCCATCCTCTTGGACATAATATCCCTCATACATTCCACCTCCGCATGCTGCTCTCATTGTTGTTTCAACCTTATCTGGTATGTTATTTCCAATCTCAGACCACACAGTGTCATTATTATTATAAAACGGCTCCAGAATTTCAGTGGTGGTATCTTTTATTAGTTTGAGACCGTCTGCTGCATCAACATTACCAAAGCCTTCAGAGGATTTATCTGTTGCCCATGTGCACGGATAGCTTGTGCATTCCTCTGGACATCCTGTACTGCAATAACTCCCGCAATATGTCCCACCGCATGTTCCTGTAGCTGTGATTGCATAGGAAAATTCCAGGTCTTCATATTCAAGCCACGTGTTTTGTCCGTAGGATGTCAGGTTATAGGCGAAATACTGTTTAGAATAATTATAGTACTCAGGATTCTGGATTTTATCACCAAGATTCACAGAGCCCACGTATCCATCATCTATGTAAACACTTAAAACGGATTCAGCTGGCAATATCTTATTGTATTTTATAGTCACTGAGCCGTTAAGGTTATAACCTCCCCTGTAAACGCCCTGGTTGTCTGTTATAATCAATTCAACCTCTCCTGAGGAGATATTCATAAATAAGAATGAAGCGATTATTATAGTTATTAGCAGATATTTCATTTCCATAATTATTATTTGATTTAGCTTTGTTATAAATTAGTTTTAATCTGGACAGCATCCCAGAGAACTAACTTTTATAAACCAGTATACTATATCTAAGTGGTAGAAGTACGAATATATCTCGATGGCTATGTCAATATATCGGGATATAACATCCATATGTTTTAATTGATCCATATGGTCTGGGAAATTTTTTCAAAAAGACTTCAGGACGCAATCAAGAAAAGGGGTTTTGGCAGACCTACTGATATACAGGTTAAGGGTATACCTCCAATACATAGAGGAGAAGATATACTGCTCATAGCTGAAACCGGCTCAGGAAAAACAGAAAGTTGCCTGCTCCCGATATTTGACAAGCTTATTACAAAGGGTCACAGGCCTATAACAGTTCTTTACATAACACCATTAAAATCTCTTAACAGAGACCTGCTTAAAAGAATACTCTGGTGGGCAAATGAGCTCGGGTTTGATGTTTCTGTAAGACATGGAGACACCAGTCAGTATGAGAGGGGCATGCAGGCTGAGAATCCTCCACACATGCTTATACTAACGCCGGAAACACTTCAGGCTGTTCTTGTTGGGAGTAGAATGAGAAAGCATCTTGGTAATGCAAGATATATTATAATAGACGAGATTCATGAACTGGTGAACAGCAAAAGGGGTGTTCAGCTTTCTATTGGTCTAGAAAGGCTTAAGGAGGCCATAAAGGAAACCGGAAGAGATTCCCCTGAGTTTCAGATTATTGGTTTGTCCGCAACCATAGGAACCCCGCACAGTGTTGCTAAATTTCTGACAGCAGGAAAGGACTGCAATGTTGTCAATGCTATTAATGTGCGCAGGATGAATCTGATGGTTGAGTCGCCCAAGCCCACACCCGAGGATAAGGACCTGTCCACAAAGGTGTTTATGGGTCCGTCCACAACAGCCAGGATAAGAAGAATTGGAGAGCTTATAGGGGAGAGGCAATCTGTTTTAACCTTTACCAACACAAGGGAGTCGTCTGAGATATTATCTTCCAGATTGCGGGTTATTAATCCTAAACTAAGCATAGATACACATCACTCTTCCCTATCCAAGAATGTCAGGGTAGATACAGAGGACAGATTCAAGAAAGGTGCTGTAAAATCACTTGTGTGCACATCATCTCTGGAACTGGGTATTGATATAGGGCTTATAGATTTTATTCTGCAGTACATGTCTCCCAGGCAGGTTTCAAAACTGACGCAGAGGATTGGCAGATCAGGGCACACTATAACAGGGGTATCAGATGGTGTTATAATAGCTGCTGAGCCTGATGACTGTTTTGAGTCTGCTGTTATTGCTGATCATGCTTTAAAGGGGAAGGTGGAACCCACACATGTTTATGGAAAATCCCTTGATGTTCTTGGGCATCAGATTGTTGGTCTTTCCCTGGATGAGTACAAGATACCGTTTGAGAAGGCTTATCGTGTTGTCAAGAGGGCCTGGCCTTTTAGGGATCTGACAGAACTGGAGTTCTTTGAGACTTGCATACTTATGCAAAAACTTGGGTTTATCTGGCTTAATGATGAGGGCTCATCACCCCCATCAGACAAGTCTGTTGCAGTCAAGAAGACACCCAAAACAGGCATAATTATTAAGAGAAGGAGAAAGGCATGGGAGTATTACTACAGAAATCTCTCCACCATACCTGACACAAAGAATTATCAGGTTTTTGATGTTGTATCAAACCAGCCTGTAGGTACCCTGGACGCTGAGTTTATGGCTCTCCACGGCTCACCAGGAACAGGTTTTATTGTGAAGGGAATGTCCTGGAGGATACTTGAGGTGAGATACAATAAGGTTATGGTAGAACCCATGACAGGTATAGATGCTGCAATACCTGCATGGGAAGGTGAACTGATTCCTGTTCCTTTTGATGTGGCACAGGGTGTGGGAAGGTTAAGAAAGGAGATTGCGAATCTTATTGTTTCAGGGAAGCCCGCGTCAGCCGTTGCGGAATACCTTGCACGGAAATATCCGGTCAATAAAAATACTGCCCTAAAGATGTACAAATGCATCAAGGCACAAAGTGATTTTGGTTTTGTTCCTGACGATAAAAATCTTCTGATAGAATACCACAATGAAGAAGGAAAGGTCAATGTTATAATTCATTCCTGTTTGGGTTCTCTTATTAATGACACTATAGGCAGGGTTTTATCAAGTCTGCTCATGGCAAAACTGGGCTCGATTGGTTTGCAGACAGATCCTTACAGAATTGTTTTGAAGATGCAGTACGGCGGTGTAAAAGATGTTCTCGATATGCTGAAGAGGCTGGATCATGAAATGATAGAAACGGTAATAAAACTCACCCTTCCCAACACAGAACTGTACAGGTGGCGATTCCTTCATGTGGCACAGAGGTTTGGCATAATCTCAAGGGGTGCAGAGTTTGGACCTGGCTATCTAAGAAAGATAATAGAGTCGTATCAGGATCTGCCACCCAATAAAGAAGCTCTGCATGAAATCTTTGAAGAAAAGCTTGACCTTCAGTGCGCAAAGGATTTTATTAAAGATCTCAAGGAAGGCAGGATCAAAGTAAAAGTCATACCAGGCTTGTCCCCCCTAGGAAAGGCAGGAATTATGCACAGATATGAGATCATGGCACCCAGAAAACCAGACAAGGAGATATTTCATGTCTTCAAGAACAGGCTCTTGAACACAAAGGTCAGGCTTATATGTTGTCAGTGCGGGTGGGGCATAAACTATGTTGCTAAAGACCTGCCAAAAAACCTAGAATGCAAGAACTGCAGGGCCAGATTATTGGGTGTTATAAGGCCTAATGACATGGATGCTGAGCTTTTATTAAATAAATATTTAAAGAAAAAGGAGATGACAAAAGAAGAAAATGAGATAGTGCATAAGATTCTGGACACAGCAGGCCTTGTTATTGGCTCTGGCCCGGAGGCTGTGAAGGTCTTGGCAGGCCGGGGCATAGGCCAGAAAACGGCTGCAAGGATTTTAAGGAAACAATTAAAAGAAGATGAACTCCTAAAGGAAATACTAAGGGAGGAACAGGTCTACGCAAGGAATAAAAGATTCTGGAAGGAATGATTATTTTCTGGTTAATTTATATTTTTTCTCAAGCATTACGCCTGTTCCTATTATCATAATTCCGCCTACAAGGACATTTGGGGTCAGTGTTTCTCCTAGGACAAGAATTGCGGCCAATATTGCAACAACAGGTTCTGTTGTAATTGATATAATGGATGTTGTTTCTGCCTGGATCTTTTCTAAACCGTAATTCAGAAACAGGTAGGCAAGGCCTGTTGATGCAGCGCCCATTAATAAAACCCATAAATAATTCCATGAAACAGTTCCAAGCCCATAAAGGAATGGCGCTGGTAACAGGACTATTGTTGCAAACAGCATGAACCAGAAAACCACACCTATTGTATGTGTCTTATCAATGTAGCGCATAAATGCGTATATGACTGCATAATTCACACCGTTTAGTAGTGCAAATATATTGCCGATGTTAGCAATTCCCTGGAATGGGTTTATTATAGCAACGCCAACAAATGCAATAACTATACAAAGGATAATGAATTTTGTAATTCTTTCCTTTAGAAATACAGGGCTTATGATTGCAAGCCAGAATGGAAACGTGCAAAACAAAATAATTACGTTAGAAACCGGAGCAACCGTATTTGCAGCTATGAAAAAGAAAAAATTAAGTGCCATAAGAATTCCTAGAATAATATAGTTTCTCAGATCTGTTCTGTTAATTCTGAACATATTCCTGTCAAAAAATGGCAATAGTGCAAGTAGAAAAAGCATTCCAATCAGTGCCCTGAAAAATGTTATAGTCATTGTAGGTATTGAGTTACCGATAAGTTTAACCATTGTCCCTACGAATCCAAAGACAACACCAGCAAGAATTATGGAGATGTAAGCTTTCATGTTTATTATTTGTTAATGTGCATATGTTAAAGTTTACTCAATTCCCCGAGATATGTTCCATCCAGCATATAGATCTTGGCCTTTTTCATGTCTGCACATTTCACTAAAGGGCCTATGAAGTTTCTGTTTGATTTTTTTCTGTTTACTGCCATGCCCCCGGCAAATCCGTTGAAAGCAGGCATTATTATTATTTTTGGAGAACGTTTTATTTTTCCATATCTCTTTTTAAGTGCCTCTTTTTTCAGTTTTGTTTTCACCCACACAGGCTCCATCCATACATAACCAAGTCTGTCCTTGAACCGTATCTGTGGGTGATTGTGGCCTGTTATGACACACTTTGCCTTAAGAAAGTCATCTGATGGCCATGTGTGCCCATGGGAAAAAAAGAAATCCCCAAGCCTGAATCCCCTATTGGAATAAATCTCTATTTCTGGCGGGGTGACCTGTTTCAGCATGGAGTCATGGTTTCCCGGGACTATATTAACCGTGGTAACGCTGTTCATTGCTTCCAGAAAATCGGGTATCTCTCTCAATTCCTGCCATGTTAAACCAGGAACCTTGTGTTTTACATCACCAAGGATTATAAGCTTCTTTGCCAGCGTGGCCTTAAGAAGATTTTTTATTTTTTGTGCCATCTTTTTCATCTGGGACGGGACTTTTATACCTGCCTGATAGAATTCATATTCTATGCCAAGATGAAGATCTGAAACAACCAGGATTCTCTCAGGCCTCTCAATCAAGAGGGCCGGCTCATTTGTCAGGAATCTCATGATTATATTTTGTTTTTATTAGTGAAAAAACTATCGCCCTGAAAT
>CAYNRQ010000005.1:0-32838 GCA_964399875.1 uncultured archaeon | reverse complement strand
CGATTGCCTTGTTTGGAACCACCGGTCAGAGACCGGTGGAATTCTGATTTAAAGTTGTGTTATTAATAATATGTTATGATACCAGAAAACATTAAGTTTGGTGAATATGGCCTTTTTTCTATACTGGTGTCTGTAATTGTTTTAGTAGTATTGCTCTTGTAAAAGAGCTTTCATTGATTCTCTAGATTCTGGAGATCCTTTATGAAAGTTTTTCATGCTCTTGGTGAAAGAAGATTAATGCCCTTTTGGAAGTTGCTTCGAAGTGTGAGAAGCAACTCCTTTTGCTCTACAGCTTTTCTTGAAAAAGCTGTAAGGAGGTGAGAGAATGGAAGGTGGTGACTGCATATATACCCGAACCTGCAGCAGGTACCAGTTCGAAAAAATAACAGGTGAGTGTCCCTTGGCAGGATGAGTGCAGAAGCTACAGGGGGTGCTTTGAAAAGGATGGTAAAGTAAGAAGAGATGAAACAGAGTTTAGATGGACCCCGGATATGGGAAAATTCAGTTTTTAAGGAGTTGATAACATGGAAACATACGATGTGGGCATACCGTGCAGAGATGGGAAGTACAGAGGCCGCACATTCGAAGAACTGGATACATATATGAGATTGTGCTTCCCGGAGGATTCAAATGGCTTTGAGACCATTGGCAAAGAATGGAACAGGTGGACTGAATGGGAGCCTGGTATTAGGAACGGTGAACAGCCAGAATACAGGCACAGTTTCAGCATAGAATCCTGGGATGTTGTTGTTCAGATATACTTCAGGAAACATATCCTTTTCCAAGGAGAATCCAAGGCTGTACTTAAAAGGGGATTTTATGTTGCTGGAAAAGGGAGATATGTAACATCAAGTAAAATAAGGAAATTATATAGGTAGACAAATATTATAAATTAGGAAAAGAAATTGAATGAATATGAAAAGAATAGATTTCGGGAATATCGAGAAGAAGTGGCAGGAGAGATGGGAGAAGTCAGGGATATTCCATGCAAAGGAAAACGGAAAGAAAAAATATTATGTTCTGGAGATGTTTCCCTATCCAAGCGCTGCAGGCCTGCACATGGGTCACATAAGGAACTATTCTATTGGTGATGCCTTTGCAAGGTTCAAAAGAATGAATGGGTTCAATGTTCTGTACCCCATGGGTTATGATGCATTCGGCCTGCCTGCAGAAAACGCTGCCATAAAGAACAAGACGCACCCAAAGGAATACACAGAAAAAGCCATTGCAGGAATAAGAAAAAACCAGAAGGCCCTGGGCCTTTCCTATGACTGGACAAGGGAATTGGCTACTTGTTACCCGGAGTATTACAAATGGAACCAGTGGATTTTCCTTAAGATGATGAAAAAGGGTCTTGCTTACAAAAAGAAGGCACCTGTTAACTGGTGCCCCAAGTGCAAGACAGTCCTGGCCAATGAGCAGGTTGAGGATGGAAAGTGCTGGAGATGCGACAGCCGTATCACAATAAAGAATCTGGAGCAGTGGTTCCTGAAAATTACAAAATATGCTGAAAGGCTTTTAAAAGGTTTGAAAAAGATAGATTGGCCAGAGAATGTAAAAATCATGCAAGAGAACTGGATCGGAAAGAGCAAAGGCGTGCTGGTAGACTTTAAGATAAGCGGGAGTGAGAAGAAGATACCCATATTCACAACAAGGATCGACACTCTGTATGGTGTCACATTCATGGTTTATGCTCCTGAGCATCCTGATGTCATGGAGCTTGTTAAGGGTACGAAGTACGAAAGACGTGTAAAGAATTTTGTCAGGAAGGTTGTTCTTAAGGACAGATTTGAAAGAACAGCTGAGGATAAGGAAAAAGAGGGTATGTTTATCGGCAGATACGCCATAAACCCTGCCACAGGCAAGAAGATTCCGATATATATCGCAAACTTTGTTCTTTTGGAATACGGGACAGGTGCAATAATGGCTGTTCCTGCACATGACCAGAGGGATTTTGAATTTGCAAAGAAGTTCAGGATACCCATAAAGGTTGTTATAAAACCGCCTTCATATGATCTTGATCCCAAGGATATGTCAAGGGCATATACAGAACCGGGTATTCTTATCAATTCAGGTAAATTCAATGGGTCCATGAACTATGATGCAATAGGAGAGATAGCTGACTATCTTGAGAAAAAGAAACTGGGCAAAAAAACCACGCAGTACAAGCTAAGGGACTGGCTTATATCCAGGCAGAGATACTGGGGCACGCCAATACCGGTTATTTATTGTGATAAATGCGGAGTGATTCCTGTTCCTGAGAAGGATCTGCCTGTTCTGCTTCCTATAGATGTTAAATTTACAGGCAAGGGTAACCCATTGGCAAGCACACCTGATTTTGTTAATACAAAATGCCCTGAATGCGGTGGTAAGGCAAAAAGAGAAACAGACACTATGGACACGTTCGTGGATTCAAGCTGGTACTTCCTAAAATACTGTTCCCCTAAATCCAAGGACATGTTCGATAAAAAGGCCGTTAAGTACTGGATGCCTGTGGACCAGTATATAGGTGGTGTGGAACATGCTGTCATGCATCTGCTGTATGCAAGGTTCTTCACCATGGTTCTGCACGATCTCAAGCTGCTGTCTTTTGATGAACCGTTCCTTAGATTATTTAATCAGGGCATAGTCTACAAGGACGGGCACAAAATGAGCAAAAGCTTTGGAAATGTTGTTACACAGGAAGAGATTTCAAAGAGGTATGGAATAGATACAGCCAGGCTGTTCCTTTTGTTTGTAGCAAACCCAGAAAGTCAGATGGAGTGGAGTGATGAGGGTGTGATGGGTGCGTACAAGTTTTTGAGAAGGGTTTATGGCATGGTTTCAGAAGCAAAGGGCATAGAAACCAAAAAAGACGTAAATACTCTGGATAGGCAGGTACTTTCCAAAACGCACAAATTAATAAAAACAGTTACAGAGGGAATGGAGAACTTCAGGTTCAACACAGCTGTAGGAAACCTCATGTCCTTTGTGAATGATCTGTACAAATACAAGAGACAGAGGCCAAATAAAGAAGTGCTGGATGAGGCCTTAAGAACACTCGTACTGCTTCTGTCTCCATTCACCCCGCACATTGCAGAGGAGGCATGGGAAATGCTGGGCCAGAACAAAACAGGAAAGGACTTTGTTTCAGTGCAGAAATGGCCAAAGGCGAATGAAAAATTAATTGATCCTAAATTAGAGCTTTCAGAAAACCTGATTAAGCAGACAATAGAAGATGTAAAGGAGATAATAAAGCTGGTGAGCAAGAAACCAAGGATAATTAATATATTTGTAAGTCCTTTATGGAAGTATATGGTCTATGACACTATACTTGATCTTGCTAAGAAACCAGAAGATATAGTACAGGCAGTGATGAAAACCCCAGAGATAAGGAAACAGGGTAAAGATGCTGTCAGATTCGCAGAAAGACTAAAAAAGGATATAGGCAGATTAGGCAGGGTCCTTAACCAGCACGAAGAATTAACAGCACTTAAAGAGGCAGAGAGTATGTTAAGAAATGAGTTCAGATGTGAGGTAAAGGTCGTTAAAGCAGAGGAATCCATATCTTCAAGGGCACTGAGGGCAGAGCCGGGTAAGCCTGGTATAGAGGTTGTTTGATTATGTTTCTTGTAGTTCTGGGTTTTTTGGATCTGATAATTGGCACTATCTTAGTTGTGAGTCAGTTCTATACGCTTGCAGGAAACAGCATAGTTTTGTTTTTTGCTGTCATAGCTCTGCTCAAGGGCATCTATTCTACTTTGACAGCTGCTGGATCTGGTTTTTATTTTGATATTCTTGGGTGGTTTGATCTTATTTCAGCTGTTCTGCTGTTTTTAGTGCATATAGGTATAATCTTTAACTTTTTCCTGTACATCGGAATAATAATGATAATAAAGGCGCTGTATTCTATAGCAATGGGTCTAATGGGTTAAGAAGGTTACCCTAAACTCTCGTCAATATCACTTAACAGACTTCCTAGTTCCTCAATATCAGAACTCATATTCTCCACAGCGCTCCTTGTTCTGGTGGTTTTTCAGGGCAATATCTCTCAAACGGTTAATTGATTAGCTCCTTACCACCAGTCACACACAATTGGTTAATAAGACTGGTGGGATGCGGAGCTCCTGGTTAATTGTTTGAGAGTAATTCCGCATAGTGACTGGTGACTGTTAGCGATTGCCTTGTTTGGAACCACCGGTCAGAAACCGGTGGAATTCTGATTTAAAATCACTATCTGTTACAGGCTCGGGGGCTGATTCTGTTGTTTCATTCTGAGCAAAAACCATGTATGCAGAAATAGATATCACAAAAGGTAAAAAGCATCACTACAACCAGTGCAAGATGTTTTTTCATATTATTATATATTCTTAATATTATTAATATATGAAATTACCTTGTCTATGCAGGCCCTTAACCAATATGCATAGTTATCAGGATTCTCTTCAATATCATTTTTCAATTCATCCAGTTTGATCCATCTGGTGTCAGAAACCTCTTCTGGGTTTGGTTTTGGTTCACCATCAAATGTCCCAATAAAAACATGGTCATATTCATACTCAGAAAGATCGTTTCCAAACTTCACTTTGTATGTAAAGGTGAATATTTCTTTAAGATCCACATCAAATCCCAGTTCTTCCTTCAGTCTTCTGTGCACAGCCTCCTGCAGATTTTCTCCCGGTCTTGGGTGAGAGCAGCATGTGTTTGCCCATTTGCCTCCGGAATGGTATTTATTCTCTGCTCTTTTCTGCAAAAGCACTTCATCCTTGGAATTAAAGATGAATATGGAAAACGCCCTGTGCAGCTTCCCTTCCCTGTGGGTCTTTATCTTTTCTTCTGTTCCTATTTCCTTATCATTCTCATCAACAAGTACAACTTTTTCCATCTTTATACATGTGTTAGCGTTTATAAATTCTTAATTCTTTGTTCTAATAGAATAACATGAATTTCACTGATGTTTTTAAATACTACTCCAGGGAAGATGTTCAGAATGCCTTGGTTGAATCAGCCAGGGACAGAGAGGTTGTGGGGGTGTTCAGAAATGGTGGGTTCGGTTCAAGGCCCAACACACTAATGTATCCCCAGGACATTATTGCAATGGTAAAGACAGGTGTTATTGAATTCCATAATTCTATTGAACACTGGAGCCAGCCAATGGCGCTTAAATCAGAGAACTATGAATCCTTAAGAAAGGGATGGGATCTTATTCTAGATCTGGATTGTGAGCTTTTTGAACACGGGAAGGTTGCTACTGTGGTGCTTATATGGGCCCTTGGAAAGCATGATATCAAGAATTTCTCTGTGAAGTTTACAGGAGGTACAGGCTTTCATATAGGAATACCATGGCGATCCATACCAGAAAAAATCGACTACAAACCAAGTGTTAAGCAGTTTCCGGAACTTGCAAGAAAAATGGGGCTATATTTGAAAGATTTTATTAAAGAAAGACTGGAGAAAGAGCTCCTAAAGAACTGGTCTCCTGAGGACCTTTCCAAACAGACAGGAAAGCCCCTAGGCAAGATACTAACAGCTGAGGGAATAGATCCATTCCAGATTGTTGATGTTGACCCTGTTCTTATTTCCTCTAGGCATCTCTTCAGAATGCCCTATTCCCTGCACAGAAAGAACTTTCTTGTGAGCCTTCCTGTAGACCCAAAAAAAATCCATATATTTGAGAAAGAGTATGCCAATCCAAGAAACGTTAAGGTCAAGACTGGTTTTCTTGATAAAGGCGAGCCCAATGAGGCAGAGCTTCTGATAGCAGAAACAATTGACTGGTGGTCAAGAACCCAGATAAAAAAAGAAATAAAGGAAAGAAGTAGTATTACTTTTCATAAAGCTGTTCAGCCAGAGCTGTTCCCGCCCTGCATAAACATCATATCCAAGGGCCTTTCTGACGGGAGGAAGAGGTCTGTCTTTGTATTAACAAACTTCCTTTCTTCCATGAAATGGAAATGGAGTGACATAGAGGCCTACCTGATGAAATGGAATCAAAAAAACAAACCACCCTTAAGGGATAACTATATAAGAACCCATCTGAGATGGCACAAGAACCGAAGAAAAACAATACTGCCTCCAGGCTGCAAAAAAGAGGGTTACTATAAGGCCTTTGGTGTGTGCCAGCCAGACAATTTCTGCGGGGGCCAGGCCAAGACAATCAATAACCCGGCCGTATACCCATGGAAAAAAATGGGCAATGGCAAAAACAAGGAAAAGAAAACCCAGAAAAAGAAGTATAAACCAAAACCCAAGAAATAGTGTTATTATACCAATTAAACAAAATATAAAAAACCTCTTTCTAATAGATTATTGGTATTATGCTCACATACGAAACCCTGAGAAAGATAGTCCAGGAAGAGAGGGCCTCAAACAGCCTGACCAGGTTGCCAGAGGATTTCTTTGAGGCTGTTAAGGTTTACTTGGAGAAAAAGGCCAAGATAAGTGAGAGCAAGGATGATGTGTGGGAGCTTGAATCAGCCAGGAGAACCCTGCAGGATCTTTTGGAGATAAGGGATAGGAAAATAGTTACAGCAGCCCTTTATTTTGAAAGATCAGGGGTAGTTCCTGATAACATAACACCAGAGGAAAAGGAGTTTTTTGATGCCTTTGTAAAGAACATCAAAGAATTCAAGACCATGAGAAAGAATATACTGGAAGGGAAGCCTGAAAAGAAAGAATTGGTTGCTGTTCTTGATGATGTGCCACGCTTTGTCGGTGTGAACATGAAGGAGTATGGGCCTTTCAGGAAGGGAGATGTGGTAACCCTACCAGAGGAGAACGCAAAGCTCCTGTTGGAGAAAAAACAGGCCAGGAAGATAGAATATTAATGCGAATAAGCTTATAAATAAAAGAATATAAACACTCTCTAATATTAACATTGTGGGGTTTGATTTGCATGAAATTTCCAAAAACTATGAGGACTTATTGTCCCAAGTGCAGGAAGCACACAGAACATGCTGTCAAGCATGTCAAGAAAAAAGCCAGGGGCAAGGCTCATCCTCTATCCCAGTCCGCAAAGAGATTCAAGAGAAAGCTGAAGGGATATGGGTCATTTCCCAGGCCAAACCCAAAGGGCGAGGGAAAACCCACAAAAAAGGTTGATCTGAGGTTTGAATGCAAGGAGTGCAAGAAAAAGCACACAAAAAAAGGTTTCAGAATTAAAAAATTCGAACTGGTATAATAAGGAGGTTATGGAGTTACAATTTTCTTGAGAAAGGGCTAACTCCTGTAAGAAAGAATTATGACTTCAAGATTTTTAAAAGTGAAATGCGGAAAGTGCAAGAATGAGCAGGTTGTCTTTGAAAGGCCCGCCACTGTTGTTAATTGTCTGGTTTGTGGAGAGGCATTGGTAGAGCCCACCGGAGGCAAGGGTATAATAAAAGCAAAGGATGTGAGCGCTGTTAAATGAGAATTATGAAAAAGATAGGAATGCCTTCATACGGAGAACTTGTTGTCTGTAAAATAACCAAGATACATCCAAACTCTGCTTTTGCCAAACTAATAGAATATGACAAGACTGGAATGATACATGTTTCTGAGGTCGCCAGCAGATGGGTGAGGAACATAAGGGAGTTTCTTAAAGAAAACCAATATGTGATCTGCAGGGTTATGAAAATAGAAGGGGATCATATACTATTATCCGTGAAAAGGGTTGCAAGGGATCAGGCCAATAGGAAACTGAGTGAATTCAAGAGGGAGAGAAAGGCAGAAAAGATGCTTGAACTTGTCGGGAAAGAGAAAGGAAAAAGCTTGGAAGAGGTATACAAAGAGATTGGCCACAGGCTACAGGACAGTTTTGGATCGCTTTCAAAGTCCTTTGAGATAGCCTTGAAGAGCCCTGAGCTTCTTAAGAGCAAGGGCATACCCCATAACTGGATCGATTCTTTGATTAAGATTGCTAAAAAGAGTTATGTGGAAAAGACATATGAGATAAAAGCCAGACTAAAGCTTGTTTGCTACAGGCCGGATGGGATTAATGTTATCAAAAAGGCCTTATCCAGGGTAAGGGACAGCAAGTATATTGATGTTAAGTATATTTCTGCTCCTGTTTATGTTCTTACAGGCCAGGGCAATGATCATAAAAAACTGGAGGCCGATGTGGAGGCCGTTGCTGAGGAAATTATTAAGGAAATAAACCAGAACCAGGGTGAGGCCAGCTTTGAGTTGGTCAAGTAACATATAATGTTTCATCCATGTATCCACTGAATAAATTGTGGTTTTGCGAGGCAACAGCTGTTGAACAAGAAATGATGCATTCATCTGCGGTTGAAATTATAGTTTTCTGGTTCAGTATAAAGTTTTTTCTTCTGATTTATGGAATGTGTGGGAAAAGATATTCAGGCATTGAAGCGATTGTTCGGAAGCTACTTTAATGAATAACGATTTATAAATAATTATATTATATTTTCTACCACCACTAAAGGATTAGTATGGTATTGAAAGGTTTTGGGGAATCATTGAAGCAGACGTTCCGAAGGATTGCGGGTCTGGGGGTTGTTGACAAAGAGGCAGTTGAATCTGTAGTCCGGGACCTGCAACGGGCCCTTATCCAGGCCGATGTGGACGTTATGATGGTTTCTGAACTGTCGGAAAACATTAAAAAGAAGGTCTGGGGCGTAAAACTACCTCCTGGCTTGAGCATTAAGGAATATTTTGTTAAGACCCTTTATGACGAGATGGTTGGTTTTCTGGGTGAGGAAAAGGCCGAGATAGAGCTTAAGAAGCAGAAGATACTTGTCATCGGGCTTTTTGGTTCAGGGAAGACAACAACCATTGGAAAGATAGCCAAGTGGTTCAAGGTCAGGGGATTAAACTCTGGGCTGATAGCATGCGATACCCACAGGCCTGCTGCTCAGGAGCAGCTTGCACAGCTGGCTAAGAGGGTAGGAGTCCCCTGCTATAAGGAAGGTAAAAAACCAGAAAAGATAGCAAAAGAGGCCCTTAAGAATGCCAAGGAGGATATCCTTATATTTGATTCTGCCGGAAGGGATGCCCTAGACAGGGAACTGGCCAAAGAATTAAAGAACCTCGGCAAAATAATAAATCCTGACGAGGTCCTGCTTGTTATACCTGCTGATATAGGCCAGGCAGCAAGAAAGCAGGCAGAGGAGTTTAACAAACTGGTTGGTATAACAGGAATAGTTGTCACAAAACTGGACGGAACAGCTAAGGGTGGAGGTGCACTGGCAGCATCAGCTGTTTCTGGAGCAAAAATAAAATTCATAGGTGTTGGGGAAAAGATAGATGATCTGGAGATGTATGATCCTAAAAGATTTGTTTCCAGGTTGGTTGGTTATGGTGACATCCAGGGCCTATTGGAAAAGGCAAGGCAAGCAGGTATTGAGGTTTCAGAGGAAAAGGCAAAAAAAATCCTTGAGGGCAGATTCACTATGCAGGACTTCCAGGAGCAGATCGCCCAGATGCAGAAAATGGGCTCCATGAGCAAGATAATGGAGATGATCCCTGGAACGGGTGGATTAAAGATACCAAAAGGGGTGCTTGATATTCAGGAAGAAAAAATGAAGAAATGGGGGCATATAATAAATTCCATGACCAAGAAAGAGAGGGAGAATCCGGATATAATAAAGTATTCAAGGGTTAAGAGAATAGCAAAGGGATCTGGATGTTCAGAATCACAGGTTAGGGAACTTCTTAAGTACTACAAGCAGATAAAGAAGGTGATGAAGTTAACAAAAGGTGGGAAGGGCCTCAGAAGGGGCCCTTTAGCTGCTTTGGCCAAGCAGTTTGGTTTAGGTAATATTGGATGACTAATTATGTTACCTCTAACTTCTTCATTGAATACAGGAGTATGAATAACACGATTAAGATTAAGAAAAAGAGTAAGACCTGCACAAAGACATGAGAGGTTGTGAATATCATGCAGATAAACAGGAATATAAGAAAGGCTTCGAATATTATCCGCATGCTCGAAAGCGATATCTTTATAGTCATTTTAATCCCTGTAGCTTCTTATTTGCTCTAGAAGCTTTTCATACCTTTCTTTTTCTTTCTTAAGGCGCTCTATAATATCAGGATTCTTTTTTTCTGCATTTTCAATCTTTAGCTTTTGGGTTGTTGTTTTGATATGATCATCGCACATCCGGATCTCAAGCTTTTGTATCTGTGGAACCGGATAATACCTGTGGCTCCAGATATCATCAAGCATATCATCTATAAGAGGATCAGTTCCTTCTTTATAATATTTTATATCAGCAAGACGTGAGTATCTGAGTGCTATTTTCTTTGCATTCCTCAGAACATATCTGCTTCGAAATTTGAACAGTGTTCTTACTGGCTTTAGGACATAGAGGACAGCTCCTATTATAATTACGAACACATAGTAGTAGTTAATAAACAAGGCAGAATAAACCAGTTCTATAAATTCTGGTGACACGAATGATAGTAGTTCTGTGGCAAAGATGATAAAAAAACTCAGGGCTATGTATGGGATTGCATATGCCTTTATTAATACGATGCCTTCAAGTTGTTTCTTATAGTCCCTGTAAAAGAAAAAGGCTATAATCAGGCTCACTGTTATGTAGATTATAAAGAAAACCACAAACATCACGGATTCTATTGCAAAACTTTCCCAGAATGTTATGGCAAAGATAAGGGAGAAAACAGCCATTGAATAAAAGAAATAATGTGCTGCCTTAAGGTAATTGCTTCTTACATAAATCTTTTCCATATTTTAAGATTATTTGAGCGGATTAAATAATATGAAAAGGGGTAAGTATTTATTTTAAAATGATAATTGTTAATATGACAAAATATGAATGTCAGAAATGCGGATGGGTTGGAAAGCCTATATTCATGCAGCCAGCAACAAGGCTTTGCCCTAATTGCAGAAATACTAATCTAAAGAAAGTTAAAAAGAAATTATGATATTCCAAGGAGTTCTTGTGGAAGCAGAATCTCCTCTGAGAAAGGCCTGCGCTGGTAGTCTAATGGTAGGACGTCAAGCTTTTGCGCGTAACCCTGCCACGGTGGCAATGCGGGTTCGAAGGACTGACCGCTTGTTCCCATTGAATTAAGCTGTCTATCTGGGTTTCCCGCCCAGCGCATAACATAAGAAAACAATTTATTAAGGAAAAGGGACAATTATATATTAGTGGCTAAAATGGATGATCTTGATATTTCTACTCCAGGAAAAAAACCCCTTCCACCACCACCTCCAGCCGGGGCACCACCAAGGGAACTGAAATTCCCAGATGATGCGGAGACATCTGAACCAGTGCCACCCAAAAAGGAAGTAAAGGTCCATGCCTCTGCACCTAAACAGGAAGGTGCAAAGCCGTCACCACCATTATTTATCAAAATTGAAAAATACAGAGAGGTTGTTAAAAGCATCCAGGAATTAAAATCGCACACGCTTGGCCTAAGAGATGCTCTTGATGCGCTTGCAGATGTGGAAAAGGAACTTAGATCAGGTCTTGAAATCACACAAAGAATTCTGGATAAATTCAACTCTGTTATTTCTTTGCTAGACTCTAAACTTCTAAGATTCGGTGGAGTAGAAGAAGCTACTGCAGAGGTTCCTGGAGAAATAGACAGCTATGTAAAGAATCTTTACAACCAGGTTGAGAGGATAAGGCATGAATTAAGAACAATAGAAGATTGATTCCTTTATTTTTTTATATTAATAAGACTTATAATAAGCTATAAGAATATCTGACGGTCTGTGTTTATTCAGCAAAGCCGTCCGGGTAATCCATGCGGGGGTACCCAAGTAAACTTTTTTCAGGAAAAATCAACAAAAGGGGCTGGCCTTGTTGCTTTGCTCCTCGCCATAGCTTCCAACTGAAAGAAGTTTTTGGGAATGGTCAAGCTCAGCGCCGCTGTTACAGCTAACATTGACTGCTGTCCTGGTGGTGTGGGACTTAAGGGGCGTGGCTCAAGACCACGCGGCTTAGCACCCTTTCGATAAAACGTGCAGGGAAATTGAAGAGGGTGAGCAATGCCTTCGGGGGTTCGAAGAGCATTTCTTTCCAACCAAGCTGGCAAAGAAACCGTGCCTTGTCTCTTCGCGAAGGAGACGCAGGGCACAAAGGCTCAGACCAGTGCTCTTTTAATGTCTGGCCTTTGCAGGGAAAGAAACTTGGAAATCCTCCCTCCCGCATATTAAAGATTTAAATATATTGAAACAAAGTAAGGGTATTATGAAACCCAGAAACAAAAACCCTGTTTTAAGGGATTTGATAATGAAGCTTCAGAAGAAGAGTCTGGAGAAAGATGCTCCTGTATGGAAAGCTGTAGCCAAAGGTTTGAACAGGCCCAAGAGAAAAAGGTATGAAGTTAATCTTTTCAGGATTGAAAAGCATGCGAAATCAAGGGAGACACTGGTTGTTCCTGGTACTGTATTGGGTACAGGCAATATTAAAAGAACAGTAACAGTTGCTGCTGTTAAGTTTTCAGGCAATGCGAAAGAAAAGATAGAAAAGGCAGGCGGTAAATGCTTATCCATTGAAGAGTTAATGGAAAAGAACCCGAACGGGTCAAAGATAAGGATAATGGGATAATGTCAGAGATAATAATAGATGCTGGAGGGCAGATTGCAGGAAGAGTGGCCTCAAGGGTAGCCAAAATGCTATTGAGAGAGGAAAGTGTTTGTGTGGTTAATGCTGAAAAAGCTATTATATCAGGTAATCCAGATTCAACAGTAAAATTATATGAATCTAAGATAAAGAGGGGTGACCCCTATCATGGACCTTTTTATCCAAAGGCACCGGACAAGATCATGGAAAGAGTTATAAGGGGCATGCTGCCCTATAAAAAACCAAGAGGTAAAAGAGCCTTTAAAAGACTTAAGGTTTTTATTTCTATACCGGAAGAGTTAAAGGATAAAGATATAAAGAAATTTGATGTGCCTGAATTAGGAAACAAATTTATAACTTTAGGAAAATTATCCTCAAGATTGGGAGTGAAAAAGACATGGCAGTGAAAAAATCCAAAAAGAAAGCCGGAACAGTGGATAAGAATATAATATTTACAACAGGAAAGAGAAAAAAGGCAGTTGCAAGAGCAAGGTTCAAACCTGGTTCGGGAACAATAAAGATAAATTCCATTCCGCTTGAACTGATAACAAATGAAGTGGTGAGATTGAAAATAAAAGAGCCTCTGATGATAACTGGAGATAACTGGCAGAAATTTGACATAAAAGTTAATGTTCAGGGTGGTGGGATAATGGGTCAGGCAGAGGCCACAAGACTGGCAATAGCGAAAGGCCTTGCCGAAATATTCGGCGGTGATCTGAGGGAAAAGTTTTTATCTTATGATAAAAATTTATTAATTGCAGATACTAGAAGAACAGAGGTGCACAAGCCACCGCACTCATCATGGGGTGCAAGACGTTACAAGCAGAGGAGTAAGAGATAATATGGAATTTGCAAGAATTAAATTGGCTGGAAGAAACATAGATGAAATTATAGGTATATGCGACCAGATAAAGGAGATTGCAGGCAAATACGGGGTTTCTGTTAGAGGGCCGATTCCACTTCCGACAAAGAAGTTAAAGGTTCAGACCTTGAAAACACCCTGTGGGGATGGCACTGGCCACGGCAATGCTACCTGGGACAGATGGGAAATGAGAATACATAGAAGGATTATTGATATTGGTTCTAATGAGAGAGCGTTAAGACAGGTTGTGAGGATTCCCATACCTGAAGGTGTGAAGATTGATATTGAGTTAAAAGAAAAATACGAACACAAATGATTATTTCTTCTGTATTTTCTCTATTTCAACCGCAATCTCATTCATTTTATTTGTGACGTTGCTTATCTCTTTTTGCAGTGTTTTATTAAGATCCTCTATTTCCTGTCTTTTAGAGTCCAGTGTTAACGTGGCTGATGTTATTGGTTTTTTAATAAGAACACCCGATCCTATATCCATGAGAATCTTTTTGGAGTTAATGAATCTGCCAAAAGCATAGCATCCTGTTCCCAGGGACACAAGGGTTTCATTATCCTTTTCTATATTCTGGATATCTGCTAATGTTTGTTTTGTTATTTCTACCTCAAGGAATTTCCTTTCTAATATCAACAGCTGCTGCCTTAATTCTTCCATATGTTTTTGTAGCAACTGGTATAAAACCACCTTCTCCTGAATGGATTGCTGTTCCTCTGCAGCAGGAACCGTGATCTTTTTAGCCATAACTATTTATTTAGTTTAATCTTTATAATAGTTTTAGTTTTTTTGTTATTTTATCTGTATCCTTCTCTTTGCATGGACCTATTCCAAGGGCTGTTATAGTTCCGGGCGGCAGTTCTGTTTTCCCAGCATCCCTTATAAGGGAACAGGGCAGGTCCATTTCCTTAGCTTTTTTATAAATATCAAGCAATTCCTTAAGGCCTTCAACCTTAACAACAACCTTTTTTTCGCCCTCTCTTTCCCATTCCGTTTTTGTCTTTTCATTCGCATTCTTATAAGAATCCAGTGATGCGTGCGCTGCCTGAACTGCCAGCTTTCCCTTGCTTAGGTTCAGATCCTTCCTAACAATGATTACTTGTTTGTACATGATAGTCCTTGCTGTTATTTAATATTTATAACTTATCATAAAACAATTAATTGTGAAAGGATTAGTATCCCAGACCCTTTATATCAATATACCTCAAGAAATCCTGTGCTCCTGGACACTGTTCTGACTGTACTGTTGCCTCTTGAAGATCATCGCTCACATTAATCACTGTAAATGTCTTTATATTTCCGGCTGACACGTTGTATGTGGGTGATATAACCACTGTGCCAGCAGGATGTCTCGTTGTATTTTTATAGGTAAGCAGTGTCAAGAATGACAGGTCCTCTCTCCCATAGTTATAAATAACCAGCCTTAAGGTGCCATTGTGTCCACTTGTTTTTGTCCATGTGCCGCTCTGAATCAGCACCCTTGCATTAGAGCATATCTCTAATCTCTGTCTATGGGATTCTGCAAACCTTGTTGCCCAACCAGCAAGTATACCGGCAATAATAAGCGTAAATGCTATCAACATTATGACCGCAATCAGGGGAGAAATACCTTTTAATCTTGCCATCTTAAATCACACGATATGTTTTATATTAGTTTTCCTTATTTATAAATATATATCCAGCAATTGTGGTTTTCTTTTCCCAGGGATTTCTTTTTCTAAAAAGAAAGGCTTAATTAGCTTCCTTTTATAATGCTTGATGTCTCTGCATAGCTTGAGGGGCATGCGTCGTTTGTGACCTTTACATATGTTAGGGTCGCGCCAAAGGCTGGGTAACCCAGGGTTGTGTTGGTTAGATTAACAGTAATATAAACAGATTCCTCCTGTCCGAGTGGGTGCGTTGAACTTATGCCTCCTTGGTTTATTAGATTGCTTGTGGAATTAAGCGTAACTGCATCTGTTCCGTTACGCAAAACAACACCAAAACCATATATCTTTTCCCTTTTTTTATTTGTCAGTAAAATTAAAAGGGAATTGTTATAATCTGCTGTGCGATTAAATTCTGCACTTTCAATCATATAATAAGTGTTGGTTGCACAAAGCATATTATCTGAACCTGTTTGTGATTGTATCCAGTGGGCAACCCAAGAAGACAGAGTTATACCGACCGAGACGGCAACAACAATCAACAGCACAGCAGCTATTATTGGTGATATGCCTTTTCTGGCGTTCATATATATGATTATAATCCGATTGCTTATATAATTAATTCTTAGAATATACTTAATTGAAATTGTGAACTGAAGGAGAACAGTGTGTAGCCTATGACCATCAGCAGTAAAGAATGTTTAATGCCAGATGCTATTGATCCTTCTGCCATTTTCCCTGTAGCAAGCCCTGCAAAAAAACCCTGGATCAGCACAAAATTTATGAAGCTTTCTGTATATATCTCCTGTGTTATAGGCATCGTTTCTTCCGTGGTTGCATAAATCTCTGGTGTTTCTGGTGACACAAGAGCAGGGATTAAAACAGTATTGAGTATTATAAGAATGAAGATAAAAACAAAGAATATCATATAGGATGTTATTATCTGTGCATGCACAGATGCTGATCTCTCCTTCTTGATTTTGTCTATTTCTATCAAAGATCTTCCCACAGCGCTTAATGTATCAGATATCTTTCCTCCAACTTCATATGTTTGTATTATTGTTGTAATAGCCCTTTTTATTGGAACCGAGTTTGTTTTCTTTCCAAAGGTTTGGAGTGCCCTCTTAAATGGAATACCCCAATCAACCTGAGAAGCGAGGTAATTTATGCTTTGATTTAATTTTCCGTAATTCTTTTTTGAACAGTGCTTGAGAGCCATGGGCAGAGTCATTCCGGAATTAATAGAATCCGTCAGATCCCTTATGAAAAATATAAACTGCTGCTCTATCTCCTTGGTTGTTTTGTATCTGTTGAGAAATAATAATGTGGGTGGTGTTACTGCAATCAAACCGCCC
This sequence comes from uncultured archaeon, assembly GCA_964399875.1. Lineage (GTDB taxonomy): Archaea > Aenigmatarchaeota > Aenigmatarchaeia > QMZP01 > QMZP01 > CAYNRQ01. The sequence goes on along the minus strand of CAYNRQ010000005.1, from coordinate 16,456 downwards.
ACGACATTTAATATAGGAACGATGAATGGGGCTATGTCAGATACTATTAAAAAATTCAGCAATAATATTATAATGCCTGCTATGATGGATACTATTTCGTAAAAATATTTGAACATGTTTTATATTTGGTAAAGCAAAATAAAAAGAAATCTATTTCTTGCCCTTTAGCTTTGGCAATCTCATCAAGAAACCACATTTCTCGCATTTTATGTTTATAGGCCTTTTGAAAATCTGGTTAATCTTTCCTTTGTTTTCGCACTCAGGGCATTTGTATTCACCTTCAATGTTGTCTGATCCGTTTCTGACAAATGCCTTTACTCTGCCTTTTTCTTCTCCTGACCTGTTGGCAACTGTCCTGCAAGTTATGTATCTAAAGTTTCCCATATTTTTCACCTTTGAATAGTAACAACTACTTATATATAAAACTATCGGTTAAGTTTATATAGTGATTAATTTTTTGGTTATCTAATATAATTAGCTGTATTCACTTCTTCTTTAATGTTATTCTCATAAAATCCTCAGCCACTGTAGTGTTTTCAAACAATTTCTTGGCTTCTTCCTCTAAAGGCCTAACATCCACATATCTTCTTGAAAAGTGTGTAAGTATGAGCTTCTTAACCCCGGCCTTTTTGGCCATCCTGGCAGCATCCTTGGCTCCTGTGTGCATCCTGTTCTCCTTCTCATCAATAAAGGTTGCGTCATGTATGAGCACATCAGCATCCCGGGATAGTTTCAAAAGATTGTCACATGTTTTTGTGTCTCCTGAATAGACAACCTTGTTCCCTTTTTTAATTATTCCAACATCCTCCAGCCTTATCCTTTTTCCTTTAAATATCAGCTCCCCCTTCTTTTTAAGTTTGCCTATAAGCGGGCCCTGTCTTAATCCATACTTTTTTCCCCTGTTCTTCAAATCCACGTTCCAGGAATCCCTTTCCTTAAAGCAGTAGGCCACGGCAGGTACTGTATGCTTAACCGGTGTTGAGGAGATATAATAGTTCTTGGTCTTTAAGAGTGTTGTTATCTCATTTCCCTCAAAAGGAACGTTCACTGCAACAACCCTGAATCTGGGTCCCCAGTAATCCAGATCCAGTATATCAGAAACAAACCTTTCTGCCTCTGGACCATAGATGTACAATGTTTTTTTCCTTTTCTCCAGATTCATGGTCTGAATCAGACTTATGAGGCCTGCCCAGTGATCTGCATGCCAGTGTGTGATAAATATCCTGTCTATCTTCATGAAGTTTATCTTTGCCTGAAGGATCTGCCTCTGTGTGCCTTCTCCGCAGTCCCATAAAAAAGAATCTCCCTCGTATCTCAGCCATATGGCAGCATGATTCCTTCTCTTGCTGGGTATTCCAGATCCTGTTCCTAAAAAAACTATCTCTAACATGATTTTAATTTGGGATTTATAGAATAAAAATAACTTAAACCTGTATTTTTCTTACTGTAGAAACAATGCCTTTCCCTCTCAGAGTGTGTGCAATGCTTTCTACAATATCGGATTCTATTAATGTGTAAAATGTTTTCCTGCCATTGCCTGATATATAGCCAACGGTTTGCCCGTTTGTATCAAAAACAGGTATACCTGTTATATTATCTCCGAACTCTGCTTTTTCCTTTCCAATTGCACAGCCCATTGATCCTAACATAGAAGAAACAGCAGCCTTGCTTATATAACCCATCTATGACACCTCTAGAATCCTTTTGAATGCATTTCTTTTCTCAAACATTGCCTTTATCTCTTCACGCAGGGGGTGGTTTTGTGATAGTCTTATCTCTATATCTCCGCCTTCAAGCATGTTAAGCCTTTTCTGCAAAAGTTCTAGTTTTTTAAATACCATGACTAAATTTTGACCCAGGGATTTATAAATATTTCCCACACTGTTCCCACTTAGTGGGAGTTCTCATAAAGAAATAGTAATCTTCTTCCCGTACATAAGCTCTCCTATGTTATGAGCCTCTTTCAGATCCTTTTCCAATGCCTTTAGTTTTTCTGGTATTATGGCTGATTTTACCTTTTCCCTAAGAGATAGGCCCTTGTCCTTCTTGGCCTTCCAAATGGTGCTGTTAAGTTCCACAACATCCTCTGTGGTGAAGCTGAGCTTGGCTTTTATCAGTTTTTTATCCGGTTCTGGGAATTCCTCAAAATGTATGTCCCTGCCTTTAAGATCCTTGTATATTTTGTATGTTATGAATGGTATAACAGGTGCCAGGAGCTTAAGGGTTGTATCCAGAACCTTGTTTAATGTGTAGATAGCAGCTTCCTGCTCTTTCTTGGTAAACTTACCATCCTGATTGTAGGCCCTGTTCTTGACAATCTCTATATAATGCGAAGCAAAGGCCTCCCACAAGAAATTTTTTATCCTGGTAACAGGCCCATGGAAATCATATTTTTCATACTTCCTCCCCGTATCCATCACTATCTCATTCAGCTCCTTCAGTATCCATTTGTCCGTGTCCGCAAGCTCTGATTTTCCTTTCGGTTCAGGAAACAGGGAAATAAATCTTGCTATGTTCCAGAATTTTGTCAGAAACTTCCCGGCACCCTCAACCCTTTCAAAGGAACACCTGAAATCTGTTTTTGTCAGATTGCCCTCCACAGCAGTCCACAACCTGAAAGGTTCTGCACCAAACCTGTCAATAACCTCTGCAGGATCTATAACATTCCCCAAGGACTTGGACATCTTGTAGCCCTTCTCGTCAAGTATGTGATTGTGGATAAAAACATCCCTGAATATGACCTTCCTGGTCAGCAGCCAGTCCTTAAAAACAGTATAGTATAGCCATGTCCTTACTATCTCTTTTCCCTGCGGCCTTAGTGAGCAAGGCGTGTTCTTCTGGAAGAACTCATCATCCCTTGAATACTTCAGAATGTAAAGGGGGGATATGGATGAATCAAACCATGTATCAAAAACCCTTAAGTCAGGAATGAAATCTGAAGAACCGCATTTGCATTTCTTTACCGGTGGTTTCTCCATCCATGGCCTGTAATACCTGCCCTTGGGCGGGACTATAACATCATTGCACACCCCGCAGTACCACACAGGGACCTCTGTTGCGTAAAATCTTCTCCTGGATATAGGCCAGTCTATGGATATGGAATCTATCCAGTTCAGAAGAATCTGCCTGGATGCTGGTGAGAAAAATTTCATCTTATATGAAAGTTCCTTCATTTTTTTCTTGAATTTAACCTGTTTTACATACCACTCCTTCATGGATATAAATTCTATAGGGTCCTTGCTTCTTTCACATATGGGTGTCCTGTGCGTTGTTTTTTTCTGTTTTACCAGAAGTTCTCTCTTCTTTAACTCTTCTATCATTCTTTTCTGGGCATCCTTGATTGTAAGACCTTTTAAGAAGCCAGCATGCTTGTTCATTGTCCCATCCTTTTCTATGGCTATTATGGGTTTTATTTTCTGCTCCCTGAAGAACCTTATATCTGTTAAATCACCAAAAGCGCACATCATCATTATACCTGTTCCCTTTTCAGGGTCAGCCATTGGGTGGGGCTTTATGGGAATCTCTTTTTCAAAGATAGGTGTGACAGCTGTCCTGCCTTCAAGATGTTTGTATCTCTTGTCACCAGGATGGTAAATAATCATGGCGCATGTGCAGATTAATTCAGGTCTTGTGGTTCCTATTATTATCTTCTCCCCGGTTTCCTTTACCCTGAAAACAACATCATTGAAGTGTGTGGGCAATTCCTTGTAAATAACCTCTGCATCAGCTATGGTGGTCTGGCAACCGGGACACCAGTTATTGACCCTCTCATCCTGATAGATAAGACCTTTCTTGTAAAGATCAATAAAGGTTTCCTGTGTTAGTTTCCTGTAATCCTCTGAATCCGTCTGATAAATATCCCCTATCCCTGTTCCAAGATCCCATGAATTAAAGCTTATACCTGACCGCAGGAATGTATCAGTTGAGACCAGGCTTGATTCCTTAAGGATAGATTTACAATACTCCAGAGCCTTCTTCCTTGATATCTTTGTGAGCTTAACCCCGAATTTTTCTTCTGCTGCCATTTCAATCGGCAGTCCGTTTCTGTCCAGACCAAGGGGAAACAGGACATTATGGCCGGTCATCCTCCTGAATCTTGCAAAGAAATCCATCAGTATATAGGTGGTGGCCTGGCCTATATGAACAGGCCTGTTAACATAAGGTGGTGGCGTGTCTATGGAATAAACAGGTTTGCTGCTTTTCTTATCAAACCTGTAGACTTTTTTATCCTTCCATTCAGTATAGATGGGCTTCTCAAAATCCTTGCTCCATCTCTTGCCATCTAGCCTTGGCTTCATAACAGCACCCCTATCTTAAAGATTAAGACTGGACCAAGATAAATATTACTAAGAGAAACAGACTTTCTATCCAGATACGGGACATCCACCCTTCATCTCAATCACTCTATTATTATCAGGATGTTTTAAATATTTGCTGGATCACACATCAACAGGATATAGCAGTCTTTTTATCATCCCTTTGTCAATCTCTTCCAGACTGGAAACAATAATATCGGCATGGCTGAAATCCATGTCTCCTGTAAAACCGTTTGGGTATGCTATAACCCTGCAGCCTCCTGGCTTAACTGCCTTTGCTGACCGCACTCCGGATGGATTGTCTTCTATCACAACAGTTTTGCCGGGATCGGCCTTCATCATATCAACCATCTTTTGGTATGGGTCTGGGTGCGGTTTTGATCTTTCTGTGTCACCAGACGCAACTATTAATGGAAAAAAATCAACAAGACTGAATTTTTTCAGCTTCATCATTATATCTCTTCTAGAAGAGGATGTGACAATGCCCGTCTGATATCCATTGCAAAGCCTCTCCACCATTTCCATGGCATGGGGTATCATCTCCAGTTCATTTTGAATGAGTCTTGCCATTATCTCCGCCTTCCTTTCCCTGATATTGTCTATACTGTCCTTTATATCATAATCTCTTATGACACCTTTAGTGTATGTCTGTTCTATCATCCATCTCCTCACATACTCTTCAGTGGTTATTTCCACACCATAATGCCTGAAGGTTTCCTGAACTGCACGTGTATAGTGCGGTTCAGAATCAAACAAAACACCATCTGCATCAAATATAAGATTATCCAAAATATCACCACAAACAAAAATAGTTAATAAATTATATATTAGTATTGTTTTGCCGCATAAACAACAGATTTTGCCTTTTTTCCGCAGATGCATTTGTCTTTTGGTTTTTCCTTGGTGACCAGGCGGATGGTTGCTGCTGTGTCCTCTTGTATCTTATCCTCACATTTCTGGTCTCCGCACCAGCCCATCTTTACCATCTTTTTGTTCTTTATTGCATTCTTAAAATCATTATAGTTCTTCATTTGTACTGTGTTCTCCTTTAGGAATTTCTTGGCCCTTGCGAAAAGGTTTTTTTGTATGTTCTCCAGTATCTGATCTGCTGATTTTTTTATGTCCTTTATTTTAACTGCTTTCTTTTCTCCTGTGTCCCTTCTGACCAGGACAACCTGATTCTTACTAATATCCTTGGGTCCTATCTCTATCCTTAATGGAACTCCTCTCATTTCCCATTCATTAAATTTCCAGCCAGGACTATAGGTTTCTCTGCTATCTAATTTCACAGAGAATTCTTTGCTCAGTTCTTTTCTTAATTCTTCTGCTTTTTTTAAAATCTGTCTCTTTGTAATTTTTTCACCGCCAATTTCTTTGGGTTTCTCAAAAACGATAGGCACTATAACAACCTGTATTGGTGCTATCCTTGGTGGAAGAACAAGGCCTTTATCATCTCCATGTACCATGATTAATGCACCTATTAACCTGGTAGAAACTCCCCAGGAGGTCTGCCACACATATTTTTCTTTTTTGTCCCTGTCTATGAATTTTATTCCAAACGGTTTCGAGAAGTTCTGGCCCAGGTTATGTGTTGTGCCCATTTGAAGAGCTTTACCATCAGGCATTAAAGCTTCCAGGGTCATAGTGTACAGGGCTCCTGGAAACCTTTCCTTTGGTGTTTTTTCTCCTATAAGTATCGGTATTGCAAGCTGGTTTTCAATTAAGTCTCTATACAAATCAAGTGTGAGCTTAACCTCTTTATCAGCTTCTTCCTTGGTGATGTGTGCTGTATGGCCTTCTTGCCAAAGGAATTCCCTTGTCCTCAAGAAAAGTCTGGTCACTTTGGTCTCCCATCTGACAATATTGCACCACTGGTTCACAAGTAAAGGAAGGTCTCTCCATGATCTTATCCACTTGGAAAAGGAATCGTAGATTATGGTTTCTGATGTGGGCCTTAATGCAAATTTCTCATTATCCCCTTCTACCCAAGCGACCTCTGGGGTGAAGCCTTCAAAATGTTCGGCCTCTTTTTTCAGAAACTTTTCAGGTATAAACAGCGGGAAATATGCATTCCTGTGTCCTGCGTCCTTAAGCTTTTTATCAAAATGTTTTTGTATGCTCTCCCAGATAGCATATGCATGCGGCCTTATAATCATGCAGCCAGCAATAGGCGAATAGTCAGCCATTCCGGACTTTACCACAACATCAGGATACCACTTAGCAAAATCCTTTTTTTTGTATTTTATACCAGGGGTTTCTTTTTCTTGTTTATCCTCTGCCATATAATCTTTTTTAAGTTCCATGTTTTTAAAATAATGCTATGTTGAAAGAGATCGCAAGAGGCGCAGAGGCCATTCTATGGAAAGATGGGCATAAGCTTGTTAAGGACAGGGTTAAAAAGGGTTACAGGCTCCCTGAACTGGATAAGAGAATTCGAAGATTAAGAACAAGAGTAGAGGAAAGGCTCATGGACAGGGCCAGAAGGGCTGGTGTGGATACCCCGCGGATTCTAGATACAAGAGACTCTGAGCTTGTTATGGAGTTTATTGAAGGCCAGAGGGTCAAGGATGCCCTGAATGCCATGAAAAAACCAGACAGGGAGAAGGTTTATAATTTAATCGGCGATGCCTTGGCAAGGCTTCATTCAGCCAATGTTATGCATGGGGATTTAACCACAAGCAATATGATAATCAAGAATGAAACAACGGCCAGTAAAGGCGGACGGGCATCAGAGGTTAAAACTATCCGTATTTTTATTATAGATTTCGGTCTAGGTAAGGTGACAGAAAGGGTTGAAGACAAGGCCGTGGATCTGTTCCTGCTTAATGAGGCCCTGAAGAGCACTCATTTTAAGTATTTAAATGAAAGTTGGCAATACATTTTAAAGGTTTACAAACAAAAATATTCCAAGGCCGGGGAGGTTCTGAAAAGGCTCGAAAAGATTGAAAAGAGGCGGAGATACAAAAGTGGATAGTATGATTGAAAAAAGAGAGGAAACCAGGGCAGAAATAGAGAAGATTGAGGAGGCAGATGCAGAGGAAAAAACAGTCAGAACAGTGCTGCATGATGCTGATTCAGAAGATCAATGGATACCCAAAACAAAACTTGGTAATGATATCTTAAAGGGAAAGTACAAGAGTCTGGATGAGTTACTGGAGAAAGGCAAAGTGATTCTGGAGCCAGAAATAGTTGATACTATGGTGCCTGATTTAAAGCAAGAGGTAATCTATATTGGTGGGAGTCCAGGCAAGGGCGGTGGTATCAGAAGAACAGCCACAAAAAGAACAGCAAGAATGCATAAATCAGGAAGGAGGTTCAAGCTAACTGCTATAATAGTTATAGGTGATGAAAAAAATATCGTTGGTCTAGGAAAGGCCTCAAGCAGGGAACACAGAATAGCCCTTGAAAAGGCCACTGATCAAGCAAAATTGAATGTTATAAGGGTCAAAAAAGGGTGCGGATCATGGGAATGCGGATGTGGTGGTGACCATTCCATCCCGTTCAGCGCAGAGGCCAAGCATGGTTCTGTTAAGGTCAAGCTGTTGCCTGCGCCAAAGGGTGTTGGTATTGTTGCTGACAAAGCATCCAAAAAGATGCTGAATCTTGCAGGTATCAGGGATGTCTGGGTCAAAACATCTGGAAACACAAGGGCCAGGGGAAATCTTATTTATGCTGTTTTTCAGGCAATGAAAAACCTGAGCAGAACAAAGGGTGATTTATAATGTATGCTGTTGTAAGGGTTAGGGGTTCTGTAGACGTTCCTGAGAAGATACAGGACACATTGAAAATGCTAAGGCTTGACAGGGTAAACCGCTGTGTTTTGGTTCCTGATAGCCCTGATTTTAAGGGCATGCTTAAAAAGGCGGGAAATTTTATAACATGGGGGGAGATTAGTCCAAAAACCCTGGAAACACTTATTTACAAAAGAGGGTTCATAAAGAACAAAAAAATAGAGCAAAAGGAGTCAAAATCCATTGCAGGAAAGATAATGAAAGAAAAGACAGTCAGAGTGGCAAAGATAAGACCTGTTTTCAGATTATCCCCGCCTTCCAAAGGTTACAGATCCATAAAGAAAAGATTTCCTAAAGGTGATCTGGGTTACAGAGGAGAAAAGATAAATGATCTTTTGAAAAGGATGATTTGAACAAAAAGTGATAATTGATGATAAAGCATTCACGGAAATGATTTAGATGAAAAGGAAAAAACATGTAAAGATGCTTGGAAAGAGAACACATGGTTATGGCAGCCATAAAAAGCACCGGGGTGCCGGATCCAAGGGAGGAAGAGGCTGCGCTGGTTCAAAAAAGCACAAGAAGACATGGATATTAAGATATGAAAGGGGTCATCTTGGTAAGAGAGGTTTCAAATCATTAAAGCAAAGGAATATAAAACCAGTGGAAAGAGCCATTAATTTAAGAAATATTGAAAAGCTCTTGGAAAAAGGATCAATGGAAATAGATTTAACAGAACTGGGATATGACAAGGTTCTTGGTTCTGGGGAAATTGAAAAACCATTGGTAATAAAGGCAAAACTCTTTTCTAAAAGGGCTGAGGAAAAGATTCAAAAGGCCGGTGGAAAAGTTGCCAGGATATAGATACTATGAAACCCATTGCAGGGTTTATGGATAAAAGAAACTTTGACCTTAGAGGAAGATAAAAAGAAAACTAATTTTAAATAAAACTTATAATTATATTAATTGACCGGTGAGTTGATGGGATTTGAGGAAGGTTATATCGGATTTTTGAAAAGGATACCTGGTGTTGCCAATCCTATAGTGAAGCTTACATTCAAAGCTAAACTAAAATGGACAGGTCTTATACTAATCCTGTATTTTGTAATGACGCAGATAACGGTTTACGGTGTTGGAGAAGCAACCTTTGAACAATTCTCTATACTTCAGATTTTATTGGGTTCTACCTTTGGTTCCTTAATGACTCTAGGTATAGGTCCTATAGTAACAGCATCCATTATACTGCAACTGTTGGTAGGTTCCAAGATAATACCCTGGGATCTGAAATCAGAAAAGGGGAAGATATTGTTCCAGGGGACGCAGAAGTTTTTGGCTATAGTATTATCTATAGTAGAAGCCATGATATTTGTTTCTTTGGGTGCAGTGCCTCCCGCAACACCCGGCCTGGCATGGATTGTGATAGCGCAGCTGGCCCTTGGCGGCATACTTGTCATATTCATGGATGAGCTTATATCCAAATGGGGATTTGGTTCAGGCGTTGGTTTGTTCATTGTGGGCGGTGTTTCCAAGACAATAATCATCAGGATGTTTAATCCATTAACCCAGGGCGGTGGTTGGCCTGGAGTAGGAAATCCACCAGCTGGTGCAATACCATTCGCTGTGACCGCTCTTGGTGCTGGTGAAACCATTCAGGCATTTATAGCTATGCTTCCTGTTCTTGCCACAGTAATAGTTTTCCTTTTGGTTATTTATGCAAACGCAATAAAGATAGAGATTCCTCTGGCATTTGGTTCTGTCAGGGGTTTTGGAAGAAGGTGGCCTCTGAGGTTCTTCTACACATCAAACATTCCTGTTATCCTTACTGCTGCTTTATTAGCTAATGTCCAGTTAATGGCAAGAATGCTCTCGCAGGGAGGTGCCTCTTGGCTGGGAAGCTTTGATTCCCAAGGGAATCCAACAGGCGGCCTGATATATTTCCTTATTCCACCGAGCCCGAGTGTTGGCTCTGGCCTTGTTATTGCGCAGATAATGGTATTTGTAGGTTTATTTGCTTTAATAGGCGCTATTGTTGCTTATTTTAGCAAAAAAAGCACAGGAAAAATGATTTTGTTTTTTGCTGTATTAGGTGGTGTGCTATGGTATCTTATTATGTCAGCTACGGATATGAGCTCCTTAATTAGCTTTGAATTGATTGATCTGGCAAGGGTTGGTATCTACTCCCTGTTCCTTATAGGAGGAGCTATACTATTCTCTGTTTTCTGGATGAACACATCCGGTATGGATGCAAAGGCAGTTGCTGAACAGATACAGAGCACTGGCATGCAGATACCTGGTTATAGAAGGGATATCAGGATAATAGAAAGGGTTCTTAACAGGTACATACCAGCCCTGGCTGTGCTGGGTGGAGCTGCTGTGGGGGCCTTGGCAGCATACGCAGATTTCACTGGCGCTTTAGGGTCAGGGACAGGTATTTTATTAGCTACTATGATAATATATCAATTATATGAGGAGTTAGCTATGCAGCACATGCAGGATATGCACCCTGCTATAAGGAGGTTGTTGGAATGAAATTTGTATTAATAACTGGTCTTAAGGAAACAGGAAAGGATACCATAATCAAACTTGTTCTGGATGGCTCCAAGAAGATTCTGCCAAAATTCAAGTACATAAATTTCAAAAGCATTGTAAGGGAAAAATGGTTTGAAGAAAACATAGATAAAATGGAAAAGGCCAAGGAGAGGTTTTACAAGGATTTGGAAAAGGCAGTGGGTGATGCGTTTAAGGAAGGCAAACATGTTATAGTCAATGGTTATTTCACAGTAAAAACAGGTCATGGGTATCTTCCAGTAATATCCGAGGATTTCTTTGACACATTCAACCCAGATATACTGATCCTCATAGAGGCAGAAAAACCAAAGATGAAAGGTGATATGATATATGGTGCAAAATTAAAAAGCCTTAATGATGCGGACTGGTTTCAGCAGGAAATAAACAGGGTTTATGCAAGCTTTTACTCAGCTGTCTCAGGCGCGTTGTTGAAGATAGTGACTGTTAAACCGGGAAATGTTAAATCTGTAATTAAAGAGATTAATGAACTAATGAGGTATTCATTGGATTAGGTGATTTGGTGTCTGATTTAATATGGGTTTTGATATGGTCTTTGCTGATTTCGTTTGCATCCTCTGCTATTTATAGGGTACTGACTAATCCTGAAGAGATAAGAAGAATAAAAAAAGAGGCCAGGCATTACGGCGACAAGATGAAAAAAGCGCAAAAGGCAGGGGATAAAGCAAATATGAACAAGTATCTTAATGAGCAGCTGAAACTGCAGGGTAAAGCAACCAAACAGCACATGAAACCAATGGTTGTCTCCATGCTTTTGTTTTTTATTGCCCTTGGATGGCTTAACGGCCAATACAGTGGATTTTGTGTGCAGATGACCGGTGCAGACCCAAATTGTTTGGCTATTGACAATGCAACAAATTCCTTCAGTTACATGGATTCTCAATATGCGTTAACGCTGGAAAAAGACGGCGATAAAGTAACTGGTTTTGTATTGAATGGTAAAAGCCATGAAAATTTTGACATGATCAGACTGGAAGGAAAGACATATCAGGTAGCTGGTAATCAGGAAAAGGTCATGTTTAGCCAGATACTGGCCATATCCCCGGTAGCTATACCATTTATAGGCAGCTATCTTAGCTGGTTCTGGTGGTATTTTCTGATAGTTATTGCCACTAGCTTTTTATTCAGAAAGCTGCTGGGTGTAGAGTAAATATATCCGGCAGGGGAGATTTGAACTCCCAACCTCACGGTCTCTTTCTTTCACAGGCTTGGGCCTCAAAAGACCTTAAGGCTACAGCCTCGCATCCATATATTTATATGATACGGAACGTGCGCTCCGCCGTTGAGCTACTGCCGGATGCATAGATTATTGTCTTATTATTAGTTATTAAACATTTTAAATAAGATTAACCAGCAGCGACACGAGCTGACCAATTAAAACCGTCTGAGCAGAAAGGGATTATTCTATGACTATGCTTTGAGAAAAAATTCTGTACTTCTTGCCCTTCGGTGTTAAGAATCTAGCAGAGGCCCTTGGCATTTTAAAGCTTCCCTGAACAGCTGTTTTTATTTTGTAATTTAAAAATCTGTGTTCTTTTGGTTTTATGTCGCCAAGCTTCCAGATAAGCTCTGTTCCTGCTTCTGACTTTTTCAAAACAGGTTTCAAAACACCAAATTCCTCACGAATAACGCTTGCCAGTGGTGAAATCCAATCCCTTATTATAACATTTTTCATGTGATGCAGGAATGGGTTCTTTATCTCCAGTATGATGTTGTGTATATTTCCACCTTTTTTTATGTATCTTTTCTTTATTGTGGGCTTGGTTGCTCTGAGGAAGAAAAATACTACTACAACAACTATTATAATGATTGCCGCTGCGATTTCAACATATGTAGGCCAGTATTCTATTCTATAAGATATCCTTGCTGTGGCGCCTGGTTCCAGTCTATCTATACTATATCTGCATGTTCTTCCTTTTTCATCATCAAAACACCCCGAGGGTGCTGTTATCAAACCAGTCACAAAACTACCTGGTTCTGTTGTTTGGAACAGCTCATAGTTCTTTTCAATAACGTTTCCTCTGTTGTGAACATATATCGTGACCTCTTTATACATGGGTGTTGAGATGGTTTTCATACTTTGTGTGATATTGTGTATTGGCTCTATATCAAAACTTGTTATACCCTCTTCATCATTTGCCTTTATTTTTGCTCTTAAAGTATAACTTTCTGCTGTCAAATCTGGTAGATTAATGGTTTCAGAAATCTCGTTCAAACCCTTCCTAATATTAACTGGAAGTATCTGTGTGGATACTATTTGCCCTGCTTTATTCTTTATTTCTAAAATAATCTCTGTACTCAAAAACCTTAATGAATCTAACTCCAAATCAATGTTCAAAGCACCATCGCTCTCTGCTGCAGAGATGCTCTTTACAATCACGACAGGTGGTATGTCTATTTTTATATTAGCAATATCAGAAATCTCTGGGTTTGTATCAGAAGATGCCTCCACGTTGTATGTGAAAGTTCCCCTGTCTCCTCTTGGATACAGATTTACTCCCACCTCTTTAGAGGAATTAGCATCCAAGGTAACAAAGGACTTATAGGGTATAATCCAGTAGGGATGCGGACCAGAAACCTCTACTGAGATTTTATCTTCCTGTTCTTGGTTATTTATTATATTTATCATAAATGTTATCATATTTTCAGTGTCTGTTGTTATATTTTCTGGATTCACTTCAATTTTTATTTTCTCCTCGATAGCCAGACCAGAGGCAATAATTGATGTGAAAACAATTAAAAATACAAATACCGAAAATGACATTTTTTTCATAATCTTTATAATAAATATTATATTTAAATGCTTTTCCGTTAGCAGTGACGGTTTATTATAAATTTCCGCTGATGTTTTTAAGAACACTATCTGTCAATCACCATCAGCCTAAGCCAGTGGTATGGCGGTGCTGGTTAACAGCTATAATTCCGCTGACCGCCTTTGAAAGGGTGATTATAAGATTTAAAAGTGAGCTTAGCAAATTAATATATATGGTAGAAATAGTTAATCCGAAAATAATGAAATATATAAGGGAGCAATTGCAGGCCGGATACAACATAGACGCCATAAAAAATATTCTGATTGATTCTGGTTACAATCCCAATGAAGTAAACCAGGCCATAAATAATATACAGCTGGAATCAAAGCAAGCTGCTCAGCAGTCAGTGCAACCAGCAGAGGCTGCAAAGGCCCAGCCGGCTGTTCCAGTCAAACCCGTAGCAAAATCCGCTGCTTCTGATATAATCAAGACTGCTGGCTTTACTTTGTGTATTATTGCTGGTGTACTTATAGTTGGCACTGCCTTGAACGCCATTGCAGGAAAGGCCATGGCAGATGTTTTGGTTAATATCATTACTGGTATTGGATTAGAAGGTGATCTGCTCAATATTATAGGTCTTGTTTTAGGCATAGGTGCACTGATAGGTGCATTTATTATATCCAAAAAAGCATTTGTAGGTGGAATAGTAGTTATAGCACTATCAGCTGTTTACTTTATCTTTACCGGTTTTTTAACAGGATTAATAGCAGGTGTAATTGGTGGTTTGCTAACGATTTTAAAGGGATAATTCAAATTCGTATTTCTTTGGAACCCATTTGCCTTCAGTGCCTTTATAGCTACATCTAGAACATCTCAGTTCATAGAGCAGTTTTTTACCAGCCAATGTTCTTGTATATTTCTTTTTAAGTCTGTGGCTACAGCAAGGGCATTTCCTTGGTTTTTTTCCATGTTTTGTTTTAATACGAACCCTGATAGAAGGCACCTGCAAGGCTATAAGCCTTGCTCTTTTTCCTGATATTCTGTATTTTTTATCTCCTTTCTTCAGTTCTTTACTTATCTGTTTAACAAGCTCCTTCTGGGTTTTCATTTTTCTGTTCTGAAGGCATTCCTTTATAATAAACTTGACAACATCTTTTTTCGGTATTTTTTGCCCTTTATTGGGATTCATAATATTAATAATTAAATATTAATAATTAATTATGCCAAAAATAAGCTTGATTTTGACTGCATTCTGCACCATTTTAGCTTTATTCAGTGTAACTTTTAGCTCTGTTCTGGCCCAGAATGAGTGGTTATCCTTGGTGCCATGCAAAACAGGAGACACAAGACCGTGTGGGAGTAATGTTGGTGCGTGTGAACCCGGAACAAGAATATGTGTTAATGAGGAATGGAGCGAGTGTAATGGCGGTATAGAGCCTATTCCAGAGGTATGCGACGATGGATTAGACAATGATTGTGATGGTCTGGTAGATGAATGCGTGGGATCGCCATGGATAATATTAGTACTTATCGGTGTGTTTCTTTTTGGATTGATGCTTTTCTTGATAAAGATGGGGTTTTAATAAATAATTTCAGACAGCTCCTAGGCCCAAGAACTATAAGAAAATTCTTTTGCTTTATTGCTGTCAATGTTTTCACTAAACTTTGTTTCAGAAAAATAGGATTACCCGTATAATTCTTTCCCTACTTTCTCTAGCATCTCAAATCCTTTGACCTCTTCTTTAAATAACTGCAACTTCATTGTTTTGTATTTCTTGAATTTATCACTGATTATTTTCATTCTTTCGAGCTGGATTTTTCTTTTTTCTTTGCAGAATTCGCAATGGGGGTTTTTTGGAACTAATTGGTTTACTATAATATTTTCTATCTTTATGTTGTACTGTCCCAGAGTTTTTATAGCTCTTTCGGATTCTAGTATGCTCATTTCCTCTGGTATCAAGACAATATTATAATGTGTCTTCTTTGGGTTTGAAAGGATCTCCCTTGCCTTTTCTATTCTTTTTTTCATGGCTTCAAATTGTTCTGTTCCCAGGCCTGGTTCATCGTCTGATTTTCCAAACGGCAGTATTTTTTTTACAAGATTTGCGAGACCTGCAAATTTCATTCTTATCTTTATTATCTTTCCAACCCAGGAATCCATGATGTCTGGCAGAGACAGGAACCTTAGGGCATGACCTGTTGGCGCAGTGTCAAATATTATCACATCATAATCCTCAGATCCCATGTACTGAAGGAACTTGTCAAAAGCAGCAATCTCATCAATGCCTGGCGTCATACCTGCTATATCAAAGGTATCCTCGAGCCCGAGGCTCTGAAGGTATTCTATCTTTTCCAGTTTTGGAGCAATCTTTTCCTTGTATTCTGCCATAGCTTTCTGCGGGTCAATCTCTACAGCAAAGAGGTTCTTTTTTATCTTCCGGCCTTCTCCACCTATCTTAATTTCAAAGGAGTCTGATAAGGAATGTGCGGGGTCTGTGGATATTATAAGGACCTTCTTGCCCTTGCCTGAAAACCACAAAGCAGATGCAGCAGCTACGGATGTTTTGCCTACACCACCCTTCCCTGAGAAAAAATAGAATGTGGGGTTTCTTTTTTTCTTTATAATATCTTTAAGGCTCATAAGATTTATTTCACTGGCAGATATAAATATTTCTTTTTTCATGAAGGATTTATCAGAATTATGCAGTTGTTCTGCCAAGAGTGAAGGGTGTCAATCACCAGTGGCCTAAAAGCTGTATATTTACTGGCGGACAATCGTCAGGAAATCTCCCAAGAACCAACAACATCTTGTTTTTCTCAAACGGTTAATTGATTAGCTCCTTACCACCAGTCACACACAATTGGTTAATAAGACTGGTGGGATGCGGAGCTCCTGGTTAATTGTTTGAGAGTATTCCGCATAGTGACTGGTGACTGTTAGCGATTACCTTGTTGGAACCACCGGTCAGAGACCGGTGGAATTCTGATTTAAAGAAATATTTATAGTAAAGTAAGGGGCTCTGTGAATTTAATTCCGTAAAGCAATAAATATAAGACTAGAGGTGATATG
>CAYNRQ010000004.1:0-34124 GCA_964399875.1 uncultured archaeon | reverse complement strand
ATATATATAATTATTGCCTAATTCTTTTATATATATTTAGGTATCATAAAATATATATTACAATACCAACAAAATTATATATTAGTTTACCTAAATATTTATATAGATGGCACAAAAAACAGCGCCTGGAGAAAAAACAAAGCTCACAAAGGCAACCCCAAACACTGACTCATTAAGAACCACTGTTCCCAAGGGAATAGTGAGGCATTTTGATCTGAAGAGTGAGGACGAGCTTGTATGGAAGATCGAAGCCAGGAATAGTGAACTGACAATAATAGTAATACCTCTAAAATCTGCAAAATAAGAAAATAATCTGGTTTCAGCTGAAATATTTCTTGGATTTTTCTGCAAAAAGATCCCATGCCCTGAAATTCAAGGCAGTTGGGTTTTGTTTCTTTATCATGTCTGCTGCTTCTTTGTCAATATGGAGGGGATTGTTTCCTGTGAGATAACCCATATCCTTGCATATGATGCCCCTTGTATCGTCAGCACAATCACAAAGCATTGTTATATTGTTTAGTGTGGTTATATAGACAGTGCTTTCTGGTTTAAAGACAGAAAGAACAGCCTTTGCTGCTCTTGCAAATTTATCAAAGCTCTTTTCAAATGCGCCCCCAGCCCTGTATAATGCTCCTCTCTTGCAGGATTTAATGCATCTTCCACATGCAGGACAATATTTTGTATCTAAGATCAGTTTTTTATTTTCCATTTTAAGAAAACCATAAGGACAGGCCTCAACACACTGCCCGCAGGAAATACATTTGTCTTTATTGTGCAGGGGTGTGCAGGGTCTGTGTATCCTGGCCTTTTCCTCTTTTACAACACCGCCCATCCCTAGGTTCTTTATTGCTCCTGCAAAACCAGTAGTTATATGACCTGTGGCATGTGAAAGCACGAGTAATGAATCTGCTGCTGCAAGGGATTTGGAAACCATTACAGGCAGACCATCATCTATCTTTACTTCTATAAAATCCTCTGGCCCGTCGATCTTGATAGGGAAACCACCAAAACCATTAATCTTTGCTATCTCCATGTAGCCTTCTACTGTCTCTCTTTTGCGCTTGTATAAAACAGTGGTATCGACCAGGAATGGCTCGCCACCATTGGCCTTTATCTTTTCCACAATCACCCTGACTTCCTCTGGGGATATGTGTGTGTGTTTTCCTCCTTTGCATTCATCACCCATATGGAGTTTTATGGCTACCTTTCCTTTCAGGTTTATTGGGATTTCCTCTATTTTTTTGTATATCATTTATATCACTTCATATCATTTTGCATGTTTTGGGCAGTCCGTAACCCTTTGAAGAAGTCATAACTCTCGTAAAAGGGCTGGTTTTTATTTAATGAATGTTAATTATATATAAGAATTGGTGTTTTTATGGGAATGTTGATAAGGGGAGAGCAAGTAATCTTGAAGAAACATATTTCAAGGATAATGGCATGGAAATACTACATCTTGTTTATCATAATGCTTGTCTTGGCATTCATATTTTTTACTGATTATTTTTCAATCAGCGTGTACATTTCCATTGCTGGTGTAACAAACACGGACATAGCTTATGTTTTTATTGCTATTGGTATGATAGCATTGCTGGTGTCTGAGATCAAGGTCAGATACCATAAATATTATTTAACAAATATGAGGGTAGTAAAGGTTAGTGGTATATTGAAAAAGTCTATGGATGCATGCCCGTACAATAAGATAGTGAATGTGAAGCTCAGCCAGTCTCTCCCCCAGAGAATTGTCAGAATAGGCACTATAGATATAACTACATTCCAGAGAACAGAGATATTAATAAAATCTGTTTCTAACCCAGGCGAGATAGAAAATAAAATATATGAGATGATGGGAGGCGCAAGAGGATTTGCACAAAAACCTCAGCCCTCACAGCAGCCCCAACAAACCCCATACAGAGCACAACAGAAAAAGTGAAATTTAATCATAGCCACGATTCAATTTCCTGCTCTAGAAGATCTTTTTGATTTTTCTTTCTGTAATAACCGTGTGTATCATCATATATCTCTAGAAATTTTTTTGGTTCTTTTGCCCTGTTATATAACTTCCTGGCATAGTTTATGTCTATTATTTTGTCGTTTACAGAATGCATCTGGATAACAGGTCTTGGAGATATATGGGAGATGTATTCAGTGGGGTTTATAGAATTCTCAAACCTTTTGATGTCTGCATCTGCTGAAGGGCTGAATTCATAGCCTGATGTGCTTATCAAAAGAAGGCCTTTTATATCCGGTTCTATTGCTGCTGCAATAACAGCATATCTTCCGCCTGCGCTTTCTCCTGCAATATAGATTTTGCTTTTATCAACCTCTGGGAGGTTTTTAAGTATGTCAAAACCCAAAAGTGCATCATAAACCATCCTGTGTAAAACAGGCTCCCTGCCGTTCTTGAACTCATTATAATCATAGTTAAAATTATAGATTATTGCAATGCTCTCTCCCTGACCCCTGGTATCAAGAGTGAGTGTGATAAAGCCCATCTTGTTCAGGTCCTGAGAAAGGAACATTTGCTCTCCTTCCTTTGTTACACCTGCTGCTGGAAGCACAAGAAAAGCCGGTTTGGGGTTTTCGGATTTGGGAATAGAAAGCAGTGCGTATATAGTCGCATCCCGAGATCTGTAAGAAATTTTATAGATATCCGCATAATCAGTTGAATTAAAAACTGCTTTTGTATAATTCGCAGAATTTCTGTTTGTATAGGATATCAAACCATAACTAGAGACAGAGTACTGCTCTGATTTATTCTGTGCACAACCTGAAATCAGAATTGTCAATATCATTACAAGTAAAATTTTTTTCATAGAAAAAAATTGTAGAGGTGCAATAAAAATCTGATATAATCTCAGGGCCACCGGTTAATAGACCGGTGATGTTATTTTGGTTCCTGATGGAATTTGTGTCTCGCGAAACGCTGGCATCTCTCACCCGCTTTGCGGTTGAGATGCAGATTCCTGACTATTATCCGTCAGTGAATGTGCTGTGGAATCTGATTTATAAAACAACTACTATATATAATTATGAAATTGGCTATATTGGGTCCCAGTGAAAGGGTAATCGGTTACACAACAAAAAGGTTAATAGAGGAGGCAAAAAAAG
Source organism: uncultured archaeon (assembly GCA_964399875.1). Lineage (GTDB taxonomy): Archaea > Aenigmatarchaeota > Aenigmatarchaeia > QMZP01 > QMZP01 > CAYNRQ01. The sequence goes on along the minus strand of CAYNRQ010000004.1, from coordinate 31,013 downwards.
AGTTTAAATCTGTTGAGCTTGTTCCCCTGATCAGTGTTAAGCTAAAGATTGAAAAGGGAATGGATGCTATTTACGGCAAAAAGAGCTTAAGTGAATATAATTATATCCTTCCAAGGATAGATTCTAAAAGGGCTGAGATAGGTTATCTTGTTATGAGATTCCTTGACCATATGGGAATAAACAAACCTTACGGTGCCGAGAGTGTATTAATAGCACACAATAAATTCATAACATTGGAAAGACTCGTGAGCAGAAATATACCTGTTCCAAAAACGTTTTTGACCGGATCAAAGGCATCCGCAGGGGAATTGTTAAATGAACAAAAGCTCCCACTTATATTAAAGTTGCTTTCTGGTTTTGGTGGTCAGGGTGTTATGATAATGGAAAGTAAAGAGGCTGCGAAAAGTGCTATAGACACAATGAAAACCCTAAAACAGGAGATACTGCTAGAGGAATTTGTAAAAGCTGGTGGTGAGGATATAAGAGGTATTGTTGCTGGCGACGAGGTTATAGCTTCTTATAAAAGGGTTGCAGCAAAAGGTGAACAAAAGGCCAATATAAAGGCCGGGGGGAAACCCCTGGCATTCAAACTAACAGATGATATGACGGATATTGTATTAAAATCAGCAGAGGCCATTAAGGCAAATGTGTGTGCTGTGGATCTTCTTCAGGACAAGGACAGAATCTATGTAACAGAAGTTAATATAAATCCTGGCATAGAGGGGATTGAAAAGGTAACGGATATAAATGTTGCATATAGGATTATAAATTATATAAAAAATGAAATAAAGAGGTAGATGCTTATTTCTTTCTGAATATTAGTGGTTCGGGTTAAATTATATTCATGGGCAAAAAGCTGACGGGTTATAACAAAATACTTTCTGGAAAGAAAAAACCAAGGTTCAAATCGGCTGACTTGGACAGCAAAATAAAACAATCTGAAAGCATTCTTGAAAGATGTGGGATCTGCGAAAGAAAATGCGGAGTAAACCGCCTGCAGGGAAAACTGGGTTTCTGCGGGGCTGGAAAAGAATGGAAAATCTTTGGGGTGCATGTGCATTGGGGTGAAGAAAGAGAGCTGGTGCCTAGTGGTACTGTTTTTTGTGCTGGTTGCACCATGAGATGTGTTTATTGCCAAAATGCTCCTCAAAGCGTAACACCTGAATCTGGATTGGAATGCAGTGATAGTGCTGTTGCTGAAAGGATTGATAATATGCACAGAGAAGGCTGCAAAAATGTGAATTTTGTTAGTCCGGATTGTTATCTTTGGAACATACTGAAGGTTCTAAAGCTTGTTAAATCTGATATGCCTGTTGTGTGGAACAGCAATGCCTATTATTCAAAAAAGACAGCCGAATTGCTGAAAGGGGTGGTTGATATATATTTATTGGATTTCAGATACTTCAATGAAAAATGCGCTATAAGACTGAGTTCTGCGCCGAATTACCCAAAGGTTGCAAAAAGAAATCATTTGACTGCCAGTGATGATTCTGAGATGATAATAAGGATTTTGGTTATGCCGAATCACATAGAATGCGATGCAAAACCTATTCTAAAGTGGATAAAGGATAATCTGGACCCGGATACAAAGGTAAATATTTTAGCTCAATATCACCCATGCTGGAAAGCAGCGCACCATAAGGATATAAATAGACCTTTAAGCCTGGAAGAATATAAAGAAGTTGTTTCATATGCAAAAAGAATAGGATTGAAAAACCTTATCTGATTATTTCAACAGATCGATATCCTCTGGTCTTAGAATTGGTTTCTTAAATAATCCCGAATCCTCGGATAATCTTGGGCATGCACAGTCAACAAGGCAGTCGAGTTTCATGCCGAGCATCTTTTCTGGTCTTATTTCATCCATTATTATTATCCATGCATTTCTGCCTGATTTTTCTAGTCTGCCTTTTATTTTTTCTGCTGTTTTTAGGTTTAATTGCCCTGGTTTTGTTGACACGAGTATTCCGAAATTGGTGAGTTCTTTTGCCTTCTCTATCCGCATCATTCTTATTATTTGTGTTTTTTCTTTCTCTTTTTCCATATTTTCTAGCTTTCCTGTTTCGAAATCAAGGAATAAAACAGGTTTTTTAACATGCGTGGCAAGGCCCACGGGATGGAATCTTCCTGTGCCTAGGAAAAGAAAGCAGTCAACCATGCTTTCTAGACATGTTGCAGAAGAATAATCACAGCCCAGTATCTGGCCTGGGTGCTTTGCTTTTGTTGGTGTACCTGTGTGTGCATATTTTCCCTTTTTTTCCAGAAAATTCTTGGCTGGCTCTAGACATGAGAGATGCTGTACTGTTGCAACAAGGCCTATTTTTTTGTATGGCTTTAGTTTATCAAGGTTTTTATTAAGAAAAGGTATGGGATCAATATCGATCCTGTATTCCTCATAAATAACAGGTATCCTTGTTTTTATGCCGAAGTCGGAATGACCTATGTGTAGTATGATATCACAACCAAGTTTTTCTGCTTCGCTGAATCTTAAATCGCAAGCCCCAAAGCATGGATCTGCAGATATAAAGACCTCTAGATCATTCCTCTCCAGTTCTTTCGCAAGATCCAGGGCTCTGTTCTTTAGACCTTCTGGTATCTGAAGAAAAATCCTTTTTGCCCTGTGTTTTCTGATTTTTTTTAGAACTTCTTCTGTGCTTAACATAGTTTATAATAATGGGTTTGATTTAAAAACAAGTAATTAATTTCAAACGGTTAGTCAGTTAGCTCCTTGCCGCCAGTCACATGCAGCTGGTGGGCAAGACTGGCGGGATGCGGGGCTTCTGGTTAATTGGTTTGAGAGTAATTCCGCATAGTGACTGGTGACTGTTAGCGATTACCTTGTTTGGAACCACCGGTCAGAGACCGGTGGAATTCTTATTTTAATTTAAATACTTTAATTAATTATTTGTTAATGGTTGGTGTTAAGATGGAAGTGTTGGATGGCCTATTGAATGACCTTGTAAGAGGAAGAATAAAGCCGTATGAATTGGAGCAGAGAATATGGCAACGTGCCTATAAGAATGAGCCTGATAAATGGCTGGATGCAAATAAGGATGCAAGCCTTGTTAGGCTAAGGTTTTTGGAGAAAAAAACAGGCAAGAGACTGGAAAATATAGAAAAGGCCTATGTTAATACAGCTGATTCTGATAAGAAAACAACCGGTATAGAGCAGCAGATAGGAGCTGCTACTGTTCCCCTGGGTATGGCAGGTCCTTTAAAGATTCATGGGAGATATGCAAGGGGTGAATTCTTTTTGCCTATGGCAACAAGCGAGGCTGCGCTCATTGCTGGCATAAGCAGAGGATGCAGGGTTATAAACGATTCAGGTGGCATAAATGTTAGCATTACAAGGGATGTTATGACAAGAGCACCATTAATAGAAACACCTGATATAGAAAAGGCAAGGGAGCTAACAGCTGAAATCCTGAAGAAATCAGATCTTTATAACGATATGAAGAGGGCAGCAGAGACAGAATCAAGAGTCTCAAAACTGCTTGATATCCAGCCGTTCCAGACAGGGAGGATGATTCATATTAGGTTCTGTTTCCAGACAGGTGATTCAATGGGGATGAACTCAGCAACAAAGTATGCGGCCAATGCCATAAGGGTTCTAAGGGCGAAATATCCCTGGGTCACCCTAAAGAGTCTGACAGCAAACCTTTGCACTGATAAAAAGGCATCGCATATTAATGTTCTGCTTGGAAGGGGGAAGGCAGTGGAAACAGAGGTTCTGATACCAGAAAAGGCTATAAAAAGGTATTTCAGAACCACTCCTGAAAAGATGTTCGAATTAAACAATCTCAAAAATTACAAGGGTTCTGCACTCGCAGGGACAGTAACAGGGTTCAATGCAAATGTTGCCAATACCATAGCATCAATGTTTATTGCAACCGGTCAGGATTGTGCCCAGATTGTGGAAAGCTCATCCTGCTTTACTCATATGGAGATAAGGGGCAAGGATTTGTTGTTTGGTATTACACTGCCTTGCCTGGAGATTGCAACAGTTGGCGGGGGAACAGGATATGGAACTGCAAGGGATTCCCTGGATATCCTGGGTTGTTACGGGTCGGGAGAGCCGGCTGGTTCGAATGCAAGGAAGCTTGCAGAGATCATTGCAGCAGCTGCAAGTGCCCAAGAATTAAACCTTTTGGGCGCTGAATCACATGGTTTTGAACTTGCTGAATCACATATAAAATTAGCAAGAGGTAAGTAAGCAGTATGGACAATCTAAAGGTTGTTGCTATAGGCGGCGGTACAGGATTACCCATAATACTCGAGGCCATGAAGAATCACACAGATAATATAACAGCTATTGTTACTGTAACTGATACAGGAAGAAGCTCTGGACTGTTAAGAAAGGAATTGAACATTCTGCCGCCCGGTGATATAAGAAACTGCCTGATATCGTTGTCTAATTCTGAGAAACTTCTTTGTGACCTTTTCAAATACAGGTTCAAGAGTGGTAAGCTTAATGGCCACAATTTTGGTAATCTGTTCATAGCTGCGCTTACAAAGATTACAGGAAGCTTTGAAAAGGCTATTAAGGAAACAAGCAAGATCCTTGAATTAAAGGGCAAGGTTCTGCCTTCGACGCTGGACGACGCCCACATATGTGCAGAGTTAGAGGATGGTAGGATTGTTGTTGGTGAGGTGAATATTCTCAAAACAGACAAGGCCCCAATAAAGAAGGTTTATTTGGATGCAGAGAGTGTTAAACCTTTGCCAGAGGCCATCAATGCTATAAAAGAGGCTGATATCATAATATTTGGCCCCGGCAGCTTGTTTACAAGTATAATAACAAATCTTTTGATAAAAGACCTGGCAAGGGCTGTGAGAAAATCAAAGGCAAAAAAAATATACATCTGCAACATAGCAACACAACCAGGTCAGACAGATAATTTCAAGGCTTCTGATCATGTAAGGAGGATTATACAATACCTGGGACCCAATGTCTTGGACCTTGTTATTCTGAACAATAAGATGCCCAAAAAAGATATCTTGCTCAGATATGAAAAAGAGGGCTCTTTCTTGGTTGAAAATGATATCGATGAGATAGAAAAGCTTGGTCCAAGGGTTCTTGTTGATAGTCTCATCTATGATGATAAAAGAGATGATGTCTGGAACAGGCAGGATTATCTTAGGCACCACCCGGATAAACTGGCAAGGGTTGTTTTGAAGGCAATAGCATGATAAAGCTAATTGTATTTGATTTGGACGACACCCTGTATGACTGCACAGGTAGTATCTTGTACCAAGGTTTTGATAAGGCCAAAAAGGCAATGCTGGATGCGGGTCTGGATCCTAAGTTTATACCATTAATAACCGAACTGAATAAAACAATGGGGTTTTCTGATGTTATCAAAATTATGAAAAAAAAGATCCCTGAGAGGATATTAAAGATCGGTTATAATGCTATTAAAAATATGGAAATAAGCGGATTGAAACCGTTTCCTGATGTTATTCCAACATTGAAAAAAATAGGTATTATGAAGGTACTTATGAGTAAAGGCACAGCAAGTTTGCAGAGAAAAAAGATCGAGATTCTGGGACTTGAAGATTTTTTTGATGATGTTTTTATCGTTGACCAGATAAATACAGGAGAAGAAAAGAAGGATGCCTTAAACAAGATCCTAAAAAAGTTTAATCTAAAACCAGAAAATATCATGGTTGTCGGGGACAAAATAAAAAATGAAATAAAGGATGCCAACCAGCTTGGTATGGTTACTGTCCAGATGGTTCATGGCAAATACTCCAAAGTAAAACCAGAAACCGAGGACGAAAAACCAGACTATAAGATAAAAAAGATCTCAGATGTTCTGGAAATACTGGAAAAGGAGAATAGATAATATGAAATTGAAAAAAGAGATGTTTAGGGAGTATGACATAAGGGGGATGGTCAATGAGAACGAACTGAATGAAAAATCAGTTAAGTTTATAGGAAAGGGGTTTGGAACCATGCTTAAGAGAAGGGGTATTCAAGACTGTGTGGTTGGTTTTGATGCAAGAAGCTATTCTGAGATGCTAAAAAACGCCCTGGTCAAGGGTATTACCAGCACAGGAGTGAATGTGATTGAAATAGGGCGGACACTGAGTGAGATAGCATATTTTGCCCAGCATCACCTTAAGATAAAGGGTGTTGCAATGGTCACTGCTTCACATAATCCCAATGGATGGAGCGGGTTTAAATTCGGCTGTGATTTCTCCAGCACATTCTTAACAAAAGATATAAAAGAGCTTTATAATCTGGTTTGCAAAGAAGATTTTGAGCATGGCAAAGGAAAGGTAAAAAAAGAGGATGTTTTTGAGCATTATAAAAATGATATACTAAAAAGGGTTGATATTACAAAAAAATTTAAAATTGTTGTGAATGCAAGAAACGGAACAGCCGGCTTGTTTGCACCGAATGTTCTGCGTGGATGCGGGTGTGAAGTGGTTGAACAGTTCTGTGATATTGATTTTAATTTTCCAAATGGCGAACCAAACCCAAGTCTTATGGGCATGTTAGAGGAATTGGGCAAGAAAGTCAGGGAGGAGAGTGCTGATCTCGGTTTTGCGTTTGATGGTGATGGCGACAGAATAGGAATGGTTGATGAAGAGGGCAATGTGGTTTTTCCTGACAGAATATTAATTCTTCTGGCAAGACTGATCCTGAAAAAGAGGCCTGGCGCAAAAATTGTTTTTGATGTCAAATCAACACAGGCATTATTTGAAGATATAAAGGCACACGGGGGTGAGCCTGTTATTTGGAAGACAGGACATTCCTTTATCAAGGAAAAGATTCATGAAACAGGTGCCGCACTCGGGGGGGAAAGATCTGGGCACATCTTCTATATGGATGGATACTACGGGTTTGATGATGCTATATTTGTGGCTTTAAAGGTTTTGGAGTATCTGTCAAAAGAGAACAAGCGGCTTTCCGAGATAATGAAAACCACTCCCCAGTATTTTGTTTCTCCGGTAATACATGCACCATGCGCAGATGAAATAAAGTACAAGGTTATGGATAAAATCATGAAGAATTTCAAGAAAAGATTTGATAATGTCATTGATATAAACGGTGCAAGGGTTGTTTTCAAGGACGGGTGGGGTCTGGTAAGGCCGTCATCAAATCTTCCTGTTTTGGTATTGGTCTTTGAAGCAAAAACAAAGAAAAGACTGAAAGAAATTGAAGAGCTGTTCAGAAAAGAACTGGGCAAATATCATGAAATAAGCAAAGAATGGAGAAACGGATAATTATTTCCTGTTGAAAACCATTGTGTGCAGCTTGGTCATCTCATCTATGGAATAACCAATGCCCTCCCTTCCTATACCAGAATCCTTGTCGCCACCGAATGGGAAGATGCCGACACCATGGGAAGGGGCCCCATTCACTGTAACAGAGCCATCCTCTAGTTTTTTTGCGATCTCAATTGCTCTGTCCACATCCTCTGTGAAAATGCTGGCATCTAATCCGTACTTGGACTGATTAGCAACCTTAACAGCCTCATTCATATCCTTTACCCTTATTATCGTAACCACCGGCCCAAAAGTCTCTTCCCATGCTATACGCATCTTGGTTGTCACTCTGTCCAAGACAGTGGGTGTATAGTAAAGGCCTTTCCTCTTTCCTCCTAGGATTAATTTGGCTCCTTTGTTTTTTGCATCCTCAACCAGCTCTTCTACCTTTTTTACAGCATTCTCGTTTATCATCGGCCCGATTTTTGTTTTTTCATCCATTGGGTTGCCCATCTTCCATTTCTTTACTTCGCTTGTGGTCATCTTTACAAACCTGTCTGCAATCCTTTCAGCAACAAGAATTCTGGACAGGGCATCGCATCTCTGGCCGCTGTATTTCAAAGCCCCTTTCACCACCTCTTTTGCAGCATTATCCAGATCAGCGTCTTCAAGTACCAGGGCAGGACCCTTGCCGCCAAGCTCAAGGTGAAGCCTTTTCATTCCAGCCTTATCTGATATGTGCTTTCCTACAGAAGATGATCCTGTAAAGGATATCATATTTATTCTGGGATGGGTGACAAGATAATCGCCTATTTCTCTGGAAGACCCTGTTAAAACATTCAAGCATCCTCTGGGCATTCCTGCTAACTCAGCAAGCCTTGCAAACATGAGCATGCAAATAGGGTCATCTGATGCTGCCTTTGAAACAACAGCATTCCCAGCTGCTATTGCAGGGGCTATCTTCGCTATGGAAATAAATAAGGGGTAGTTAAACGGTGATATGGCAAGAACAACACCAAGTGGTTTTCTTGAAACTATTGCGAATCTTTTGGATGTTTCTGGAACCAAGTCACCTGGTATGTATTTCCCTTCGAGGTATTTTGCTTCTTCTGTTGTTAAATGCAATCTCTCTGCTGTTGCCTTGACCTCGCCTCTTGCAACTTCCAGCGGCTTTCCTGCTTCCTTAACTATTATATTCACCAGATCCTTTTGGTATTTCAGAACAAGTTCGTGGATTTTTTCCAAAAGCTCTATTCTTTCTATTGTGTTCATGTTTGCTATTGTGTTTTTTGCCCTGTTGGCAGCCAGGACAGCCTTTTCTGCATCTGATTTTGTTGCTGACTGGACTTTTCCTATCAGGGAGTTGTCATGCGGGTTTCTCACATCAAATGTTTTTTTATTAGAAGAGGCTGTCCATTTTCCGTCTATAAAAAGTCTGTATGTGTTTCCTGATTTTATCTCGCTCCAGATCTTCATATTAATTTATTTGTCCTTGCTTTATTAATTAAATAGTGTAAAAATATAGTAAATTATATAATATAGATCAAATATTAGGAGTATTAAGGGGTGATATTATGAAAATTACACTATCTGTTATCAAAGCGGATATTGGCTCGATCGGAGGTCATATAAAACCAAGTAAAAAATTATTGGAAACTGTCAGGAATTATGTTGCTGATATTGGTTCCAGCTTGTTAAAGGACTTTTATGTCAGCTCAACAGGAGATGACATAGCTATATTGATGTCCCATACAAAGGGTAAGGGTAATCCAGAAATACACAAACTTGCATGGGACGCATTCTTGAAAGGAACGGATGTTGCAAAGAAGCAGGGTCTGTATGGAGCCGGGCAGGATCTGCTTAAAAGCTCTTTTTCTGGTAATGTAAAGGGTATGGGTCCTGCTGTGTGTGAAATGGAATTTGAGGAAAGGCCCAATGAGCCGTTCCTTTTTTTTGCTGCAGACAAGACAGAACCCGGAGCCTACAACCTTCCGCTGTATCTCGCATTTGCGGACCCAATGAACACACCAGGCCTGTTGCTCTCACCGGATTTGAGCAATGGTGTCAATTTCCATATAATGGATGTTAACTATACAAAAGGTGACAGGGTTATAAGCCTGTCAACACCCCAGGATATCTACAAGATAGCCGCTTTGCTAAGGGACAATGAGAGGTTTGTTGTAGAAAGCGTGACCACCAAGAAAGGGGAGATAGCTGCTGTGGTCAGCACTACAAGACTTCACAACATAGCAGGAAAGTATACAGGAAAGGATGATCCTGTTATGCTGGTGAGGGTGCAGAAACAGTTCCCGGCAACAGGAGAAGTGCTTGCTGCATTCTCAAGGGCCCATTTTGTTGGAGGCGGCATGAGGGGTTCTCATAACGTACCGCTCACCCCAGTAAAAAACAACAGCCCAACATCATATTTTGACGGGCCTCCATTGGTAAGTTCTACAGCGTTTTGTGTTCAAAAAGGAAAATTCACAGAGGCCATAGATGGGTTTGACCATCCCTTCTGGGACTACATAAGATTAAAGGCTTCAAGAAAGGCCTTTGAGATGAGGGAGCAGGGGTTCTCAGGACCTGCAATGCTGCCATACAGTGAGCTGGAGTATGGTGGTATAGTAGAGATACTAAAAGGTCTGGACAAGAGGTTCAAGATAAGGAAGAAGTAGCTTAGAAGAATGGGACAATAAGGGGATTCATAATTTTGTCAGTCTTGATATGTGTACTGGAAGCTGTTCACCATCATCTGTATCAACTAATATACTATATATACCCTGATAATCCAGGAGTTTGAAAAAACAATTCTTTCACGAACATAATCGATTCAAGAATATATATTAAACAAAACGAATATTATATTGAGGGGTATGCGACTGGTAAGTTTGTTGTCTTTGGTTAGTGCATTAATGTTATTAGCTACACCCTTTATTTCAAATATTATCTTTGCCCTATCTGAAGGTAAGTATTACTTTGCTGTTGGTGGTTTCTTTTATGCATTGTTTGGATTGGTTATTCTGATTGGAAACATTATGAACTCCAAAAAGAAAAAGGGATTTGTTGGGTCTGTTTTAATATTATTATTTTCAATGCTAAGCCTGTTGTTTTTATTTTCTTCACCCTTTTCATTATACGGATATATAAGCAGATTTAATTGGGATCTGGTGTATATAAGTACAGGTTCTGTTTTAGGAATCATTGCAGGTGTTATTGGGGTGCATAAAGAGGGGCTGAAACCCAAAGTTCAACAACAAGCCCCAGCATAGATATCGAAATTATTAGTTAAGCCTTTGCTTCCAATGAACTGATCTCAGACGGTTAATCAGTAGCCCCTTACAGCCAGTCACATGCAGCTGGTGGGTAAGACTGGTGGGATGCGGGGCTCCTGGTTCATTGCTTTGAGAGCATTCCGCATAGTGACTGCTTCCTGTTAGCCGTTACCTTGCTGGGAACCACTGGTATGTGGCCAGTGGAATTTAATTTTAAACCCAAGAACATAATAATAAATATGCCTGAAAAAAATAATAAATTCATTCTCTGGTTTGAGGAGATAGGTAAGGAAGATACAGCCCTTGTTGGGGGAAAGTGCGCTAATCTGGGTGAGCTGCATAATAAGGTTAATGTTCCTACCCTGCCTGGTTTTGCAGTAACAGCTTCTGCTTATAAACATTTTATTGAATATGCAGGGCTTGATGATTTTATCAAGGAAAAACTCACGGGCCTTGATACACACGATTTGGAGGATCTGGCCAGGAGAGGAAAGGCCATAAGAAATAAAATTGCAAGGGCAAGGATGTCTGATCAGTTAAAGAATCAGATCCTGGTTTTTTATGAGAGGTTCGGGAAGAAACTGGGGGTTAAGGATCCGTATGTCTCTGTGAGAAGCTCTGCCACAGCAGAGGATCTTCCCGGAGCCAGCTTTGCAGGCCAGCAGGAGACATATCTGAATGTGAAAGGGAAAAAAGACCTTATCAGGAAGATAAAAAAATGCTTTGCCTCTTTATTTACCAACAGGGCCATATCATACAGGGTTGACAAGGGGTTTGATCATTTCAAGGTAAACTTGTCTGTCGCTGTACAGAAGATGGGAAGGGGGGATGTAGGTGCTGCCGGTGTTGCCTTTACCATGGACCCTGACTCTGGTTTTGATAATGTTGTCACAATAAACGGTTCCTATGGTCTTGGAGAGTATGTTGTAAAGGGCAGGATCATACCAGATCACTTCCTTGTTTTCAAGCCAACAATGAAAATCCTTGAGAAGAAGCTTGGCAAAAAAAGGGTTAAGCTTGTAAGAGGCAGGTTGGGAAGAAATTCTGAGAAAAGGGTTAGCGAAGAGGACAAATCAAGGTTCTGCTTGGATGATAAAAAAGTTGTGGAGATAGCTGGTTATGCTGTGAGGATAGAGAAACACTACAAAAAACCCATGGACATAGAATGGGTTCTGGACGGGAAGGACGGAAAGATCTATATTTTACAGGCAAGACCTGAAACAGTGCATTCTGTTAAAAAGAAGAACATAGTAAAAGAGTATGTTCTGCAGGGAAAAGGGCAGCTTCTGATTAAGGGTATGGCTATTGGAAGAAAGATTGGCTCTGGCAGGGTCAATGTCTTGAAGACAGCAAAGAGCATACACAGATTCAAGAAGGGTGAAGTCCTTGTTACGGATATGACAGACCCGGATTGGGAACCTATAATGAAGATTGCATCAGCAATAGTAACAGACAAGGGCGGTACAACCAGTCATGCTGCAATTGTGTCAAGGGAACTGGGTGTTCCATGCGTTATAGGAACAGGGAATGCCAGCAAAAGGCTAAAAACAGGTATGAATGTGACAGTGGACTGCTCTGGCGGAACAGGCAGGGTTTTTAGGGGATTGTTGGAATTCAGTATAGTGAAAAGAAATATGGAAAAAATACCTAAAACAAAGACAAAGGTCATGATTAATATAGGTGAACCGGAAAAGGCCTTTTCTCTTTCAAGGCTTCCTGTTGATGGTGTTGGCCTGGCAAGGGAAGAGTTTATAATAAGTTCTTATATAGGAAAACATCCTCTTTACATGCTGGAAAACAAAGAAGGTGATAAATACGCGAATATACTTGCTGAGGGTATAGGTAAGATAGCAGCTGCTTTTTATCCAAGGCCTGTTATAGTCAGGCTTTCTGATTTTAAAACAGATGAGTATGCAAACCTTGAAGGCGGGAAGGGGTTTGAACCAAAAGAGGACAATCCCATGATTGGCTGGAGAGGGGCAAGCAGGTATTATGATAAGTCATTTCTTCCTGCCTTTGAACTGGAATGCAGGGCACTGAAAAAGGTTATACTGGGAATGGGTTTGAAGAACATTGTAATAATGGTTCCATTTTGCAGGACAGTGGAAGAGGGAAGGAAGGTTCTAGAACAGATGAAAAGATTTGGACTGGATAGAAAAAAGGGTATACGGTTCTATGTCATGGCAGAGATACCCAGCAACATAGTTCTGGCTTCTGAGTTTTCAAAGATATTCGATGGATTCTCTATAGGCTCTAATGATCTTACACAGCTCACACTGGGTCTGGACAGGAATTCGGATAAGTTGTCCTATCTTTTTGATGAAAGAAATCAGGCTATTAAAGATATGATTGGGAATCTGATTAAAACCGCACATAAACACAAGAGAAAGGTTGGTATCTGTGGTGAGGCCCCGTCTAATTATCCTGAGTTCACAAGGTTTTTGGTTAAAAAAGGAATAGATTCTGTTTCTGTTGAGCCGGATATGGCAATAAAAACCATATTAAATATTGCCAGGATAGAAAAGGGCTAATCAAAGCCCCTCATTAGTTCTCCTATTGATTTTTTTGGGTTTTTTGATTTTACAACAGCAGAAGCAACAAGAACGCCCATGGTTCCAAGCTCCAAGGCCTTGCTCACATCCTCTGCTCTGTGAATACCTGCACCGCAAAGCACATGTGCATCTGATACCTTCTTTACAAGATCAACAGTCTTTTTTATAATACCCGGGTTGCATTCTGTAACAGAACGGCCTGATCCTATTAACTCTTGCGGCTCTATTGCAACATAATCAGGATTTAATTTTGCAATTCTTCTGGACAGGGAGGGGTTTGATGCGCAGCAAACCGTTTCTAGGCCGATTGACCTTGCCCTTTTTATACTATCCCCTATTTGTTTTAATTCTAACCTATGCTCTGAATGATTTATCAGAGTTCCTTTTGCGCCTGCTTGTTTTACTGCTTCTGGAAGAATAAAACCAGTGTTGGAACCGTACTTTATAGAGTCTATGTGCTGGGCATAGGTTTTTATTATTTTAGAAATACAGGGTATATCCATTGGCTGGACTGCAAAAATTATTTTGGCTTTTTTATTTGAAAGCTCATTTGCTATCCTTGCCAGCCTCAGGGCCTTTTTTCCTGTCCCGTTCTCATATGTCTTGAGGTTTATAAGCAGAGTTGGCTTCATATTAAATTATTGTACAGGGTAATAAATATATGGTGAACTAATTAATAATCTGCACTTGCTGATTCACCGGCTGTAAAACAATCCCGTGTAATCTCAAGAACACGGTCGGTTGAAGGTAAGATGCTTGGTTTTTAAAGAACTCGTGGAATCTGTAGATTTATACAGTGTTTTGCATTATTTATTGAAAAGATAGTCGAACAGTTCACCCATGTTTTTTTGGAGACGTGCGCAAAGCTGTTTTTCTTTTGGTTTCTGCCAGTTTATTGCATACCTTCTCCAGTCAGCATTCTTTAGTTTTTTGGAATGCTCTCCAAAAAATGCAAGTATTTCCCTGTCATCTACATATCCCTTTTCATCATTCACCATCAGATGTGGTATTTCATGAAGATATTTGCTGCCCACAGCCATGTAGGCAAGTATTGAATGGTGCCCGTCAAAAAGAACGGTCTTTCCTTTTTTATCCCTCACAAGCTTTATGTTGGGCAGGCCGCTCTGTGATAATACATGGATTCCTGATTTTAGTTGTCTTATCATTGACATTATCTGTTTTCTGCTCTTTATGCCGTCATGGTTGTGCAGGTTTATTATATCCCTTAGTGGTGTCTTGTTCTGGATTTTTTTCTTTTTTAGACTGATGCTGGACAGTCTGTTTTCAAGGATATTTACGGTTTCGTACACGCTTTTCTGGGCATTGGATATCTTTGAAGTATGTACCAGTTGCTCTGATGGTGTCCACGGATGGGAGAGTTTAATGATTCTGCAGCTCATAGAAATAAGTTATCTGCAAGATATTAATCCGTTTTGTAGGGTAAAGACATATAAAACGAATATCTAATAACTTATTGGTCGATTGTAAATGGCATCCAAAAAACCCGGTTCAAAGATATTGTTTATGGGAACATATCCGCCAAGGGAATGCGGAATAGCTACCTTCACGCAGGATCTTTCTATGGCAATAGACAGGAGATTCATGCCAAAGGTGAAATCAAAAATTCTTGCCATGAATAAGAATGTGTCCAATATGTACAATTACCCAAAGGATGTTATATTCCAGGTTGATGATTCGGATCTAGAGAACTATATCGAGAGTGCAAAAAAAATCAACAAGAGCAAATCAATAAAATTGGTTAACATACAGCATGAATTCGGTATTTATGGCGGAGGTATGTATGGCGAGAATCTCATTCCGTTTCTGGAAATAGTAAAAAAACCTGTAATAACAACCTTTCATTCTGTTTTGCCAAACCCTGATGAAAAAAGGAAGAAGGTTGTTAAATTTATAGCAGACAGATCATCATGTATAGTTGTTATGAACAATACAGCTGTTAGAATACTGAGAAAGGACTATGGCCTGAAGAATGGATATGATATAGCCATAATACCTCACGGCATCCCCCCTGTTAAATTCTCAAACAACAGGCTGGAGAAAGCGAAGCTGGGTCTAAAAAATAAAATATTAGTTCTTTCCTTTGGTCTGATGAGCAGCGGAAAGGGTTATGAGTATGTTATTGATGCCCTTCCTAGCGTTGTAAAGAAATTTCCTAACATACTGTATATAATAATCGGTGAAACACATCCTGTTGTAAGGATGAAAGAAGGTGAAAAATACAGAAAATTTCTAGAGGAAAAGGTCAGAAAAATGGGATTGAACAAGAATGTAAAATTCTACAATAAATATGTTACAGTTTCTGAGATAATAAAATATCTAAAAGCGTGTGATATCTGCGTGTGTTCATCAACAAACCCTGACCAGATAAGCAGCGGGACACTTGTTTATGCAATGGGGTGTGGCAGGGCGGTTGTATCAACACCATTTCTGCACGCAAAGGAGTATGTTACACCAGAAAGGGGCGTACTGGCGGAGTTTGGCAAACCAGAATCCTTTGCAGATGCAATTATAAAGATACTTTCAGATCCTGAACTAAAAAAAAGCATGGAAAGGAATGCCTATGCGTTCACAAGAAGTATGATATGGCCTAATGTAGCAATATCCTATATGAAGCTGTTTGATAAATATACTAAGATATCTGATAGACATGAAAAAAATCTTCCAAAAATAAAGTTCACTCATCTAATAAACATGACAGATAATTTTGGTATCATACAGTTTGCAAAATACACCACACCCCATAAAAGGTTTGGCTACTGTCTTGATGATAATTCCAGGGCTCTTTTAGCAGCATGTATGCACTATAAAATTTTCGGTTCCAAATCAAAACTAAAGCTGATCAGGACATATCTAAATTTCATCAAATATGTTTCCAAGGGCAACGGTATGTTCATTAATTTTGTTGGTCATGACAAAAAACTCAACGGCAAAGAGATAAGTGAGGACTCGTTTGGAAGAACGCTGACAGCTTTGGGTTATCTTGTTTCTCTGGACAACATACCTGAGGATATAAAGAAGGACGCAGAAAAAATACTTAAAATATCACTGAAAAGATCAGCAGAGATGCAATCTCCAAGGGCTATAGCTTTTTCTATTATAGGTCTGCATCATTACAATACTGCAAGACCTTTGAATGAAAACATAATGGTAATGAAAAAACTGGCGGATAGGCTGGTAGAACTATACAATAGCTGTTCATCAGAAGAGTGGAAATGGTTTGAGGAGTACATGACATACTCAAATTCAAGGCTTTCTGAGTCCCTTCTCTGCGCATACCTCTCGACAGGGGATAAAAAATATCTGGATATAGGCATGAAGAGTCTTGACTTCCTTGTGTCAGTGACCTTTGAAAACGGCACTTTCGAACCCATAGGGCAGAGCGGGTGGTATTCAAGAAATGGCAAGAAGGCCAGATTTGACCAGCAGCCGGTTGATACTGCTGCAATGGTCCAGACCCTTCTTTTGGCAAGCAAAGTGACAGGAAATAAGGAATATATGAAAAAGGCAGTGGATGCCTTTCACTGGTTCCTAGGAAAAAATTCACTCAATCAGATGGTTTATGACGAGTTTACAGGGGGTTGTCACGATGGACTGGGACATTCTTCTGTTAACATGAATCAGGGTGCAGAATCAACTATTTCTTACCTGCTTGCACGGCTATCTCTTGAAGAGGTAACCTAAATCTCTCTTTTGTATTTGTCTTCTATTCTTACCTCATCAAGTTCATCGAATTGACCAAATGATATCTCTAGTACTTTAACAGCAGAATTTCCGGTCTTTATTCTGTGTTTTTTCCCTCTTGGTATTAGGAATTCATCACCCTCTTTTCCGGGTATCTCTTTATCTCCTATAACCATCGTTGCTTCTCCCTTTATTACCTTCCAGAACTCATCTCTGTGATTGTGGTATTGAAGGCTTAGTTCCGAGTTCGGTTTCACTGATAATATCTTAACCGTGCATTTTTCATTTTTGCAGAATTGCTCAAAATTGCCCCATGGTCTTTCAGAATATTTTTTCATAGTTTCAAATATATATACGATTGCAGATATATAATAATATGCTTAAGGTCAAGAAACATGGCGTAATTCTTGAGCCCGCAAACAAGGAATTTGAATCCCAGGGTGTTATGAATCCTGCTTGCATAAAAGAAGGTAATTCTGTCCATATGTTCTACAGGGCTGTCAGGTGGGGAAACAATTCCACCATAGGTTATGCCAGATTAGAAGGCCCGTTAGAGGTTGTGGAAAGATCAAAAAAGCCTTTCATGTCGCCTAGGTTCAAATACGAGAAGCAGGGACTCGAGGACCCTAGGATAGTAAAGATAGACGATACCTATTACATGACGTATGTGGCATATGATGGTAAGGATGTTCTCACGGCTTATGCTGTTAGTAAAGATCTTAAAAAATTCAAGAGAATGGGAGTGATCACACCAAGGATAACATATAGTGAAGCAGAGAAATGGCTCAGGTACTCGAAACTAAAGGACAGCTATTTCTTTTTTGAATCATATTATAAGGACACTGTTGCAGAAAACGTCTTGCTGAGGGAAAAAGATACCTTCTTTTTTCCCAAAAAGATAAAAGGGAAATTTGCATTGATCCATCGTATCATACCGGATATACAGGTTATCTACTTCAGGGATTTCAGGGAATTAACCCCGGAGTTCTGGAAAAGATATTTAAAGCATTTATCCAGATACGTTGTCTTGGAGCAGATGTACTCATATGAGTCGAGAAACATAGGCGGCGGATGCCCTCCTATTGAAACAGACAAGGGATGGGTTCTGATATATCATGCAGTAGAGGGTTCAAACATGGGAAAGATATACCATGCAGGTGCTGCACTCTTGGATAAAAAAGACCCCTGCAAGGTTATAGGACACCTTAAAAAACCGCTGTTTTCTCCAGAAGAGAGATGGGAACGTGTTGGTGTTTCTAATAACGTGGTTTTTCCTACTGGGTCTGCTGTTTTCGATGAGAAGCTTTACATATACTATGGGGCCGCTGATAAGAGGATTGCTGTGGCCTCTGTAAACCTTGATGATCTTATCGAAGAGATGCTTAAGAATGGTTCTCGCAGGAACAGCATTGAATAATGTATTTAAATATTAAAGAAGTAGTCTATTATACGTGATAAATATGAAATTAAATATACTGGAAAAAAAGAAGAACAAGTGGAAGATGGAGGTTTCTGGTGAGACACACACACTGCTGAATCTGCTTAGAGCAAATGCGTGGAAGGCTGGTGCAAAACAGGCATCCTATATAATAGAGCATCCGTATCTCTCACAGCCAGAAATTATTATAAGGGCGGATAACCCCAAAAGGGTTTTGAATAGTGCTGCGCAGATGATAATTGATGATGCCAGGGATCTTAAAAAAGAATTCAAAAGGGCAGTAAAAAGATAAATTTTTTATAATAAGGGATATAAATGAAAAGAATAGATCTTAAGGCCTTTGTATCAGGAAAATGGCACCTTATAATCCTGCTCTTAATAGTGCTTTTAGGGTTTTGGTTAAGGTCATTCCCAGCAAGGTACGGTGAATTGCAGGCGCTGGACCCGTTCTTTTTATACAGGTCAAGTGAATATGTTCTTCAGAACAATTGGCATATGGATTATAGTGATATGCTGAGGTATTATCCTCTTGGCGTTAATACATTTAATTATGTGCATGTTGTTCCTATCTACATGCCGGCAATGGTTTATTCTCTTATAAGCTTTTTAGGCGTCAATATACATTATCTGGACTTTGCCATAATATGGCCTGCTGCAATGGGCGCATTGGCTGTTTTGGTGGGGTATTTTGTAGGCAAGGAGTTATTCAATAAGAAAAGTGCTGGTTTGTTTGCAGCATTTTTCCTTGCAACAACACCGGCATTTGTAACCAGAACGTCTGCGGGCTTTTTTGAAAAAGAATGTATTGCTGGTGTTTTCTTGCTTCTCACATTATACTTTTTTACCAGGGCATTCAAAAAGAGTTCCTGGAAGCATGGGATACTTGCTGGCCTATCACTGGCTGTTATGAGCGGTGCATGGGGTGGTACCACTTATATCTATTTGCTTTTCTCAGCGTTTATTGGGGTTTTGTTCCTCTTCAACATAATCCTTGTTGTTTTGAATTACCTGTTCTCTGGGTTTGAATCTACTGTTGCTGGCCTGGAAAAATACATTGGCATAGACATGATAAAGGCATTTGTGCCAATGATGCTCCTGGGCACGTTGCTGCATCAGCTTGTTCCTGTGCATATTGCTCTAAATTCTATGTATGTTATTGTTTTATATACTGTTCTTGCCTTGTTGCTTATAAGGTACCTGGTGGAAAGGTTTAATCTGGTGAGAAAGGAGTACATACCATATGTTATTCCCACTTTAGTATTTCTTGGTTTTCTTGGGGTGCTGGTTGGATCCATGTTTATTGACTTTTTTGCAGAAATTATGCAGTCTATTAGCGGTGTTATAACAATTGAAAAGGGCGTTATAGGAACAACGGTTGCAGAGAATATGCCTGGTAGCTGGGGTGAGATCACAGCAAGGATAGGGGCTGGTTACTCTGGTGGATTGGTACCGCAGCTTAATTCAATAGCACCATACCTTACGCTTTGGGTATTTATGCTTTTGGGCATAGCTGTTCTCTTGTATAAATTTGTAAGAACAGGGAACTGGTTCCTGTTTTTGCCCTTGGTCTGGATCTTTTCTAGCATATGGGCCACTTTTCAGTTTGTCAGGCTGATCTTTCTGGTTGGTCCTGCTGCATCTATAGTTGGTGGTTTTTTCCTTGCATGGCTTATAGAAAAAGCGCGCAATCTAGAGAAAGGCATATCAAGGTTTAAGGTTACGTTTGTTTTTTCCAATGCAGAAAAAAAGGTGGGCATAATATCTGCTATTGTGGCCATATTCATCACATTAACAGTCATTATAAATTACAGCAGTGCATACGTGTTTGCCAGGCAGATAGGCCCTTCAATATGCCTGCCTTCAAAGGATTTGCTGATAAATGGTGAGAAATGCCTTGTTATTAATGAGGATGGCAGCTATACCTATGCACCAAACCAGCCATGGTACCAGGCAATGGGTTACCTTTCCAACCAGTCCCTTGTCAACGGCTCTGTTCTCTCTTGGTGGGACTTTGGATACTGGTTCCAGACAAGAGGTAATACACCATCCGTGGCTGATGGTGGTAACCTGGGTGTGCCTTATCATACAACGGACTATGAGATAGCTGATTGGTTTGTATCACCGACATCCAACTGGACTGACTTTGTTCCTTGGTTAAAACACCACGGTGTTATATATATACTGATGGATTACACACTGCCAGGTAAGTACGGGGCCATATCAAAGATAGCTTCGAGGGGTGAGAGTATAATTGGTTTTTTGCAGTTTAGCCAGTCAGGTGCTTTCCAGCAGGGCAATAACACAATCGCTGAATTCAAGGCCGGTCAATACACTGTTTGGCTTCCTGTTGATGCGAATGGGTCTATTACTAGTTCAGCCATATTCTTGGTTTCACAGAACGGCCAGTACTACTCAAAAACATATATAAACGATATATGCAGCCCTGGTTTGGGTGTGAGGAATGTGGGAAATGAAGAGCCTTCCATGGGTGGTTGTTTTGCGCTGAGTAGTGTGGGTGTTTTTTATATTCCAGAGGAAGCTAAGAATTCAATTTTTGTGAACCTCATGTTTATGGACGGTTACGGCCTTCCTGTTGAAAAGGTTTTTGATAATCATTGGATAAAGATATACAAGGTTAATTATGATTGAATTTTTTATAGTGCTGGTTACAGTTATTATAGCTTTTTGCACAACGTTTTTTATCATCCCATACTGGATCAAGAAGGCCCGGACAGCTGGTCTGGTTGGAAAAGATATGAATAAGTATGATAAGCCAGAAATACCTGAGGCCGGTGGTGTGGCTGTTATCATGGGTGTTATCTTTGCCCTGCTATTTTATATTAGTGTAAAAACATTTTATCTTGGAACAGAGGCTAACCTTATTGAAACATTTGCTATCTTGGTTACACTTATATTGGCTGGCTTTGTTGGCTTCATTGATGATATACTTGGCTGGAAGGTTGGAATAAGGCAAAGACACAAGGTTTTGCTGACCATACCGATCGGGATTCCTTTGATGGTGATAAATGCTGGGGAGAGTCTGATGTTTCTTCCATTCATAGGGCCTGTTAATTTTGGCATAATCTACCCGCTGATTATAATTCCAATAGGCGTTATCGGTGCTGTTAATGGATGCAATATGCTTGCTGGTTACAATGGCCTTGAAGCAGGGATGGGTGTGGTGATAATAGGGGCCCTTGGTGTTGTTAGCTGGTTGAATGGTTTTGCATGGCTGGCGCTTTTTGCTTTCTCTGCTGTATCTGCACTGCTGGCTTTTTTGGTGTTCAACTGGTATCCTGCAAAGATATTCCCTGGTGATTCGCTTACATACAGTGTTGGTGCCATAATTGCAAGCATAGCCATATTGGGGGGAATGGAGAAGATAGCTGTTATTCTTTTTATTCCCTACATCCTGGACGCTGTGATAAATTTTGTTAGGATAAAGATGGAACCGCCTGGCTTCAATCTTCCTGAGGCCTTTGCAACCCGGGTCAATAAGGACAAAAGCCTTGAGTACAAAGCAAAGATATCCGGGTTTGAGCCTGCTTACTACGTTGTTGCCAGGAAGCTCAAGAAAAAGGTTTATGAAAGACAGGTCACATCTTTCTTGATCCTGATAGAATTTATCCTTGTTCTTATTGTGTTTTTGTTCTTTATCTAAGCCTTTCATTTCCAGTTTTTGTATGTGGCATAAAATATAGCAATTATTATAACAATACCTATTATCAGCAGGAAGTTCTCTGTCGTTATAGGGAAGGAGTAGGGCAGGAAAGCGTTCAGTATATCCATACCCTGGCTTGCCATGAAGATAAGGACAAGACCGGCTATTATTACTATTAAGGTATAGTCCTTCTCATGGTCCTTAAATGACTTCTTGATAAACCCAAGGAAGAACACTATAATGAAGAATATCGCAGCGTATGGGAGTACATCTATCACCAACTGAACAACCTCTGCAGAGGTTGCAGCAACAAATGCTATTATAACTGATATAAGTATATTCGCTGATTTGTTCTTTATAGGACTTCCAAACTCAAGAGCCCCGTAGACTATCGCAAGTACAAAAAACAATGGTATTACAAACTCTATTAGATTGATCACAGCCATGCTATCATATGCCCCTGCTTTCATCCTCTAATTTATGGAGCTTTTTCCTCAAATCATCTACCTTGCCTGAAAGCTCATTAATTGGTTTCGCTTCATACTTAGCAAGAACCGTTCTTGCCATGTCCCTTATATCCCTTATCTCCCTGGAATCATCAGCCGGCCTTTCTGATTTTCCTGCCTTGATTGATTTTGTAAGTCTTATGGCGTTTTCAACATTGCTTATAGCCCCCTCTATCTCTCTTCTTGAATCCTTTACTTTCACAACATGTCCTCTGATGCCGCTTATCACACCTGCTGCTTCTGGCATCCGCCCTGCCCCTCCGCCCTGGGCAGGGACACCACCCCCGCCACCGAAGTGGCGGGTTATCAGATACCACAGGCCAAACAGTATTATTATGGCTATATACCACATCTCGGATAGAGGGAGAACCACGGCATAAAGGCCCGAGATCACTACGAATATGTAGACAGTGACAGAAACAAGTATCTTTAATCCTCCTCTCAAACCGCCCATGCCACGAAGAAGGGAGCCTGTAAGTATGTATATGAATATGAGTATGAAAACAGAAGGGAAGAGCAGAAAGTAGAACAGTGGCCCCAGTGGCTCCAAAACCTGGTGATGCGGTGCATTCATAAAATCCCAGCACACATTTACTGTTTCTGGCCTGGGACAAAAAACCTGCACAAGGAACTCCAAAATCTCAACCATGTTTAATTATGGTGGCCTAATGTTTATATTTATAAATCAGTGAAGCTCCTTCTATGAACACTGGGGGTAAAAGCTCATAAAATCTTTAAAAATCCTAGATAAATATTTTAAATCACAAAATTATAGGAAATACAGGTTATTCTATGAAAGATGGGTATTTTAGCATCGCCAAATCAGGAATTGGGTTGTTGGGTGTCTTTGTGCTCATAAGTCTCCTTTTAGTGTTTTCTGTGCCTGCTCTTTCTATAAACAGCACGTATGATAACTTTTCAGTCACCCTTGACACCGTGGTCCTTAATTGGACCAACATGACAATAAACATAACATCGTATGTTGATAATCTGACAGTGGTTGTTGACAACACCACCACAGATATTCATTCAAACTATTCGCAGTATAACCGGTACGGTGTTGATGATTATGGGGGTTTAACTACTAATAACTGGGATCTTTGTTTTAAGCAGACATCACTAAACAGAATGTCACTAATCGTGCAGAACCAGACATCTGATTATGTTAACATCACAACACTAAACAGCACAAACACAACCCTTTTCTATATAAGCCCTTATCTGTTTTGTCCTCCTGGAATGTATTATGGCAATTTTACTGTGTACAATGCCAGCAATACAACGGATTATGCCAATATAACAGCAACAGTGGTTATACCAATAAGTATAAACAACACGCTGAATGAGACAACACGCTCCGGTTTCTTTAAGGGCGGATTTGTCCAGTATCCGGATACCTATCATTTCTACTATTTCAACACTAGTCTTGGCAATGCAACAGGAGTAACAATCAAACTAAACGGAAGCTATACAGATGATGTGGATATTTTCCTGTTCTATGAGAACGGGACTCTTATATCCCAGTCAGTGAAAAAAGGATTATCTGACGAGGAAATGGTGGACATAAAGCTTCCTGCGACAGACAGCAGATTCGAGATAAGGGTTTACGGAAACATGAGCAGCGCTACAAGCACGTCCAGATATTACGATGGCTGGTTGTTTTTCACCACACTGAATGTTACAAACACGACAGCCCCGAACGTGACAATGTCCTCCCTTGATTTTGGGGTCTTGAATGCAGGCAATACAAACAGCATCAATTTTACTTTAGAGAACGAGGACAGCCAAAACCTTACCGGAGTAGGTCAAAGCATGGAGATATATCATGTTGAAAGATGGACAAACAACAGCAATGGGTACAATTCAAGCCGGGATTTTGTCTTTTTTGTTCCTTCATTCGCACAAAAGCTAAAGGTGAAGATTGAATGGAATTCTGAGGCTGCAAAGAATATGACAAACTGGACACTGGAGTTAAGGAATAATGATGGGGCCTTTATAAACAGATCCCAGAATAACTACCTTAAAGCGAATGTTACTGGTGGAATAAGGGAGGAATACATATTATATAATGGTCCCTTTAGTGTATCAAATGAGGGTTTCTGGAATATTTCTGTTATAAACAACTCAACAGGTTCGCTCAACTTATACAATGTAACAGCCTATATATGGATGAACGAAACAGAGTGGCTGAATGTTACACTTGCAAACGGTTCTGCATTCAGCGACATGGTATTTAATTCAACAGGACAGGAAAACTCAAGCTATAATATGACAGCGAATCTGACTGTTCCTGCAAACAACGTGCTGAATGGGAGTTATGAGGGTTTCTTGCAGTACAATAATACTGGCGGGTGGAAGTTAAGATTACCTGTTTCCTTTAGTGTGAGGGCAGGCATACTCAGCATAAATAATGTGTTTAATAGATCCGCATACTCATTAAAGGATAACATACGCCTTAATCATACACGAACCATAAGCATACCATTCAACAACACAGGCGGATGGCCCATATATTACACCTCAACAAATTCAAGTGCGTTGTACCTTAATGGAAATGCGAGCAGTCCATATTACATCAACTTCACAGCGTCCCTGCCAAGCAATCCTATTAATGATTCATCCCTTAACGGAAGCAATGGTACTATTACCATAAATTTCACCCTTAACACGAGTCTGACAGGAAACAATGAGGGAAGCTACAGGGGGTGGATATTCTTTAACACAACCAATTCAACATCCTCCAGCCAGTCCTATCCTTATCAGACCTTTAACCTTAGCCTTGAGGTCAATCTTTCAGGTGATTTAATTGTAAATATAACGCGAATAATACCAGCCAATTCGGTTAATGTAACAGTGAATTCAAGCATTGTGTCGCTAAACATAACAGCAGCATTGATGAACGGGACAGTGGTGTCAAGGAGCAATCTGAACATGACCAATTTCAATTTCACAAGCACCAACATAACCAATCTTAATGTGACAGATTACTTCAAGGACCTGACAAGCAGCCTTAATGATTCTGGTGAGCATGGTGGTAGTTTGTGCGTCAATGATGGTGGTGGTGGTTTCTGTCTTATAAATGTGACCATTCCCAACGGAACAGTTGGGGGTACATACAATATCTCAATACCTGTCAGATACAACACATCCGAAGGTTTTTTGTACGGGGTTGGCATTAATTCAACATTTGTTGTGAATGATACCGGCCTGAATGTATCGCGCCTAACAGCCCTGACAAGAACAGTAAATGAGGGTGATTCATGGATATTTAATGTCAGCGTTACAAACTATGGTCCTGAAACAGCCACTGGAAATATAATCATGAACGAGCTTACTGATCCCAAAACTGCAGCAACTGTGTCAAGATATGGTATAGAGACTGGTTGCGGTTCAGCCCCTGGCGGTCAAGTCTATTACACTATGAGTATATCCGAAAATCAGGTTTGCTATTATTCATGGGTTATAACAACATCTGATGTGGACTCCAACACTTCAGCAACATTCAATGTAGTTGCTAATGGCACTGCCTTTAATAGCAATATAACAGGAATAACACTGACTATAAACAATGTTCCATCCACCGGTAACCCTCCTGGTGGCCCTCCTGGCCCTTCTTCTCCGTCAGTAACCTATGACAGGAGTGTTTCTATAACAAGCCATGATTCTGTGTTTTACCTTAAACTGGGTGAGTCCAATACAAGTACAATCACTGTTAAGAATACAGGAAACACCTCTTCTACAATAAAGCTTAATGTCAGTGTTTATGGTTCTGAGGGAAATATAACAACAGCAGTAACCCCGGCCTCCCGTGTTGTTGGTGAAGGTAACAGCTCTTCATTCAATGTAACAATAGACATTTCAAATATAACAGCCCTGGGCAATTATACAGGAATTTTCAAGGCCTTTGTGGATGGTTATGAAACCAACTATGACACAAAGAGCTTTACAGTGGTTGTTCTGGCCACAGAAGAAAAACAGATAGAAATAAACCTTTCCTATGAAAACTATACAGTGGTTTTTAATAATCTTACAAATACGTTTGAGCAGATCAAGGCGGCTGGAGGGTGCCGGGTATTCTTCAATTCAACCACAAACATGACATATATTGAGTGCGCCCACCTGTCAATGGAGAACGTTACATTTGTGGAGAATCTTATAAACAGCACAAACAACACAATAAACGAGATAAAGAGCGCTATTGCAGAGGGTGATTATGCAAAAGCGCAGCTTTTGCTTGGAACACTGAATGAAAAGTTTGAAAGGATAAGAAATGGTATAGAGGATCTTATAAATGAACAGCATAAAAGGAATGCTGAAGCATGGGGCGGGACATGGATATGGGTCATGATAGCCATAGTTGTTATAGTCGCAGGCGGATTGCTGGTCTATATGCTCTTGCCTCCTGAGGGATATACAACCGGTTACGGTTACAGGCCTCAGGGAGAAAGCTCATTTTCCAGGATAAAGGATAAGATAAAGAATCTGTTTAGTGGTTTGTCTGGCAAATTAAAAAGGAAAAAATCAGGGAGTGCAGGAGGGGCAGAGACGCCACAGGGCACTGAAACCGCTGCTCCTGAAACAGCTAAAAAATACAAGGGAGGTTATGAGAAGAGCAGTAAATTTGATTACACCTTCAAATCCGGCGGATTGAATAGGATTAAACTTGAAAAGATAGCCAAGAAGCTAAAAAAGAAAAAATAGGTTATTTTGACATTCCTTCTATTATCCTTGCATAGGCTGGTCTTGTTATCAGTATCCCCACAAGAACGCCTATTACTGTTGTTATTGCAAAGCCCCTTACAAGGCCTATGCCCAAGAACATTAAAGGAAGCATTGCCGCTATCGTTGTTGCAGCAGCGCCGAATATTATAAAGAAGGCCCTCTTGATCTTATCCCTGAGCAGATAAAGTTTTCTGTCCTCAGCCTTTTCTCCTGCCCTGGTTTCATCTGTTATGATTATCTGATGATCAACGCCTGTTCCTATGGCTGCTATTATTCCGCCTATTGCGGGAAGGTCTATGGTCCATGACATCAAACCAAGTAACGGAATTAGAACAGCGCCTATCCAAGCGTATATGTCTATTTCATGTTTTTTCCACCATGCTGTTGTTATAAGCAAAAAGTTTATAACCAGAACCGAAGCCCAGATTGCTGTATCACCTGTTGCAGCGATTCCAAGTATTATAATAACCTCTGATGCACCAATAGCTACAAGGGGTAAAGCAATCTTCAGGCTTCTGTATCTTGCAAAAACAATTATAATAACAGCAACAGCTGCGAATATGGCAGCATAACCAGCAGAGCTGAAAAATCCCACACCAAGTGTTGGTGATATAACATCCACGGAGACTGTTTCAAGTGTTGTTGGCAGCGCCCCTGATCTTAGTATGGTTTGCAGTCTTAGTTTTTCTGTTATAGCATCGTCTCTCTGTGTTCTTGAGCCCTGTATCTGCGGTGACTGATAAACCTTTCCTCCCAGTTCACCGCCGATTCTCAATTCAGAAACAAGCTGATCATCCAGATAAAGATATATCATGGAGTCTAGGTACTCTTCTCCGCTTTGCATATCATAGTACTTGGGTATTCCTGCTGTGATATCTGCAAACCTTTCTGCCCCTTCCTTTGAAACCTGCACAACAAAGTAGAATGAGAAGAAATTCTGCCTTGGTTGCACCCCTGATCTCTGTGGGTCGTTGTAGACAATCTCTATGTCCTCTCCAGTGTATGCAGTTCCAAGCAGGATTAACCTGTTTCCTGTTATATTCAGGTACTGGAACTGCATGCCTTTTAGTTCGAATGTTTCATTAGGATATATGATCTTATTATTAACCTCTATGCTGTTATTGTAGATATTAACAGAATAGCTGTCTGCCCTTAGTTCTATGGTTGACTTATTGCCCACTATTTCAACCGGTTTTAATACCTTGGCTTCAAATTTCCCCTGCCTTGAAAGCAGGTCATCTATTATCTCCCTGCCCACACCGGCAGCCTCTATCTGTATGTAATAATCTCCGGCTACGCCAACAGGGTAAAAGTTCATCTCTGTTAAGCCATAAAGATTGGCCCTTGTTTGTATGGTTGCAATTACCTGGTCCACCGTGCTCTTGGTTGCATTCTCCTTTGGTTTTAGTATTATCCGTGTGCCTCCCCGGATATCTAAACCAAACTCAAGGTTTGTTCTTTCTATATCCATCACGTCTATTCCCAGGGATTCATTTACAACAAAATTATATTCCTTTTTGTTGGCAGTTAATGTGACAGGACCTTTCAGGCTTGCTATCTTTTCATTCCATTCATCTACATTTTCTATTTCCTCTCCATTAACACTAGAGATTATCATCCCCTGTTTAATAAGGTCTTTTGCTGGTGATATCTCAGAAACATAAACAACCTCGACTCCGTGTCTGCCATAGGGATAGGTCTTGAAACCTATAGCTAGAATTGCACCAAAAAGCGTTATTGCAAGTAGCAAAACCCTCCAGTACTTTAACATCTAACCGTTTGCCTCCTTTTTCTCAATATGCCATCTCAATAGCGTTGCGTTCATCAGCCATGTGTTTATTATGTCTATTAATAAACCCATCAAAAGCACAGCTGCTATCTGTGACAAAACAGGCGATACAGCAGATAATAAAAGGGCGGCAAGAGCACCTACTGTTGTGAATGTCATGGTAAGGCCTGTTTTTAGTGCGTTTTTTATTCTCTTGTTTAGCGTGTCAGAACCCTTTAGCAATCTTGTTGTTAGAAGTATGTCTGTATCAACAGAATAACCTATAAGCATAAGGAGTGCAGCAAAGGCTGCCAGGGAGAGCTCTATGCCGAATATTTGCATAAAAGCGAGCGTTACCAGTATATCTGAAACAGCAGAGAACATGACATAAAGGGATGGCATTAGTTTTCTGAACACAAAAAACACTATAAGGCCCATGAAAACAAAGGCAACAATAATGCCTGTCTGTGCTTGGGACCAGAAGGTGCTCCCTAGTGCAGGTCCTATTGTTGCTATGGATGATTGGCTTGTGTCTATTCCAAAGTTCTGGATCTCCTGCATAACATCATCAGAGTTTATGTCTGCTCCTACTCCTATCAGAACACCATAACCAGCAAATCCTCTTAACTCCCTTACAGAAACATCATCAAACTTGGAACTAAGTATTGTTTTGAGCTCTTTTGCATCAATAGGAGCTTCTAGGTTTAATGTGATTAAGGTTCCTCCCTTTAATTCAAAAGATCTTATAAACCATTCTCCTGTCTGAGAATACTGGTTGTATAATATAAAGATTGAGAATGCCAGCAGTATTATTGGTACTGCGACAAGTGGCTTATAATTTTTTATATCCTTCATTATTGGAATTATACATTTGATATTTATAAATTTCAGTTCTCTATTCTATATTAATGTGAGTCAGCTTAATAATCTGCACTTGTTGATTCACAGCTGTGAAACAGCTTTATGTAGGTTATCGGTTGTTTCACATTAACCGAGGTTTTATGAAAAAGTATGATGTCATAATAGTGGGAGCAGGGCCAGCCGGGCTTTATACAGCAAAACTTCTGGAGAAAAAATTGGATGTGGTTGTTGTGGAGGAACATAAAAAGATAGGGTTTCCTGTGCAGTGCTCTGGCCTTATATCCAGAAACCTTGAGAACTTAATGGAAATAAACAAGGTGTTTGTTGAGCACAGGGTTAAATCAGCTCTTCTTCATTCACCTTTTGGAACAGAGCTGAAACTGGAAAAAGCAAAAACAGCTGCTTATGTTATAAACAGAGGAAAATTCGATTGTTTTCTTGCAAAGAGTTTAAAGAGCAGGGTTTTGCTTGGAACAAAGGCAAAGAGTATTTCTGTGAAAAACAGGGTAAGGGTTTCAACAAACATGGGTGATTTTGAATCCGAGTTTTTGGTGGGGTGCGATGGTGCGAACTCCCTTGTGGCAAGGGAATTCAATGCAAGACCGCAGGAGATATTGACTGGATTGATAGCATTGGTTAAAAAACAAGACAGATCAGCTAATGTCGATCTGTGGTTTGATAAAAACATAACAGATGGTTTTTTGTGGAAAATACCAAGAGGGGAAAAAACAGAATATGGTATGTTAGGAAAAAAGGTTGGTTTTGGTGTGCTGGAGAAATTCTTTGGATTAAAGAATTATGAAAAGGTAACAGGCCTTGTGCCTATTGGGCCTGGAAAGACATATTTTGACAGAACAATTCTTATAGGCGATGCAGCCGCACAGATAAAACCATGGAGTGGTGGTGGTGTTGTGTATGGTTTAACCTGTGCAAAGATAGCATCATCTGTTATCCTGGACTCGTTCAAGGAAGGTGATTTCAGTGAAACCTTTTTGAAAAGGTATGAGGATGGATGGAAAAAATCCATTGGCAAAAACATTTCATTGGGCCTCATGTTCAGGGAATTCTACAAAGAGATGAATAACAGGGACATAGAAAGAATATTCAGAAAGCTCAGGGAAAAAAAGACAGGTTTCAGCTTTTTGGATATGGATTTTCCGGTTGAGAATATGTTTAAATATTAGGGTTTTCTTTTTCCCGAGGGTTTTTCTTTTTTCAAAAGAAAAAGGCTCTTGGATATGGATTTTCCGGTTGAGAATATGTCTCAAACGGTTAATTGATTAGCTCCTTACCACCAGTCACATACAATTGGTTAA
>CAYNRQ010000003.1:0-36623 GCA_964399875.1 uncultured archaeon | reverse complement strand
ATTAACCAATTGTGTGTGACCGGTGGTAAGGAGCTAATCAATTAACCGTTTGAGACCAAATGTAACAGAAAAGCAGGCCAATGACCTTGTCAGACACAAAGGAATGAAAACAACAGAAACCCGTTATGTGGAGGAGGACAGCTCATATTACCTTATAATAAAAGTCCCGGAAGAAAAGGAATTTGAATGGATGTGTTTGTTTGAAAAAAGCAACATAGTTAATTACGCCATTCACATGGTTCCAGTGCCAGCATAGACTACTTTTTCTTGAACTTCTTGACGCTTCTCTCAATCCTATCCAAGGCCTTTTCTATTAATTCATATGATGTGGCATAAGAACAGCGAATAAACCACTCTCCCCGCTTTCCAAATTCTGTTCCAGGAACAACAGCAACCTTTGCATTCTCAAGCAACCATCTTGCAAAATCAAGGGATTTCATGCCAAATTCGGATATGTTGGGAAATACATAGAAAGCCCCCTTTGGCTCCAAACACCTGAACCCCCCTATCTCATTAAGCCTGCTTAATATCAGTTTTCTCCTTCGGTCATACTCCTTTAACATCTTCTCAACAGAGTTTTGTGGGCCGTTTAATGCATCTATCGCTGTTAGCTGTGAGATTGTTGGTGCGCATAGCGTGGTGAATGTGTGAACCTTTGATATAGCCTGAATAAGATTCTTAGGCCCAACAGCATACCCCAACCTGAAACCAGGCATCGCATATGTTTTAGAAAAGGAGTGCAGTGTAACAGCATGTTTGTTCATGCCATTCAGCGATCCAATGGATATGTGCTTTGCATCACCATAGACAAACTTCTCATACGCTTCATCAGATATAACAATTATATTGTATTCAACAACAAAATCAGCTATCTCTTCTAACGTTTTCTTGCTGAGCACGGTTCCTGTGGGATTGCATGGTGTATTTATAATCAAAACATTGGTTTTTTCAGGTATTATCAATTCCTTCATCCTGTCAACATTGAGCTGGAAACCCTCACTCTCATATAGCGGAACAGATATTGGCACACCATTCAGAATCTCCACAGTGGGTTTGTAAGCCAGAAAACCAGGATCAGTTATAATAGCACCCTCCCCAGGATCCAATGTGCACATAAGTGTTAAAAGAATAGCCTCTGTTGAACCGGTTGTGATAACAATGTTTTCAGGCTTTGCGATTATTTTGTTGTCCCTTTTCAGTTTCTTGATAATGGCCTCTTTTAAATCAGATCTTCCAGTAGGGGGTGAATAATGTGTGTATCCCCTGTCAAGATACTTCTTGGCTGCTCTTATTATATGTTTAGGCGAATCAAAATCAGGCTCACCAGGACCAAGAGAGATTACATCCTTTTTTTCCGTGACCATTTCCAATAATTTACCAATTGTAGAAACAGGCAATTCCACCTGCCTCTCTGAAATAAGATTTCTTATCGGCATATAATATTATATTGCAAGAGTATAATTAAATTATATGGATCAGTTAGATTATTTTTTTAACCCAAAAAGGGTTGCGATTATTGGTGCATCAAGACACCCAAGAAAGGTTGGACATGTGATATTCAGAAATTTCCTTGAGGGAAAATTTAAGGGTGAGGTGTTCCCGGTAAACCCAAATGCTGATGATATCCTTGGCCACAGGTGTTATGATTCTGTTTCCCAGATAAAGGAAAAGATAGACCTGGCTGTTATAACCATACCTGCTCAGATAGTTCCAAGGGCAATAGAGGAGTGTGGAAGAAAGAAGATAAAATCTGTTATAATAGTTACTGGTGGTTTTAAAGAGATAGGAAACATTGAACTGGAAAGGGATGTTGAAAAAAAACTAAAAAAGCACGGGATAAGGGGAATTGGTGTTAACTGCCTCGGCGTGTTCGATCCATATTCAGGTGTGGACACAATATTTCTTCCAAGCTATAAACTAGAAAGGCCGGGGAAGGGGGGGATATCCTTCATTACACAATCAGGGGCAATTGGTTCAGTGATCCTGGACTGGATGGCCATGAAAGGATACAGCATATCCAAGTTTATTTCTTACGGAAACGCAACAGACATAGACGAGGCAGAACTCATAGAATACCTTGTTAGAGACAAAAAAACAAAGGTTATATGCATCTATCTTGAAGGTGTCAGGAGAGGAAGAACATTTTATGAGCTCATCAAGAAAAACTCAAAGAAAAAACCAATAATAATCCTAAAGGCAGGACTGACAGCAGAGGGGAGCAAGGCCGTTTCTTCGCACACAGGAAGCCTTGCGGGAGCAAAGGAAATCTACGGTGCTGT
The DNA here is from genome assembly GCA_964399875.1 of uncultured archaeon. GTDB lineage: Archaea > Aenigmatarchaeota > Aenigmatarchaeia > QMZP01 > QMZP01 > CAYNRQ01. Next base: position 34,344 of record CAYNRQ010000003.1, on the reverse strand, counting down.
TTTCAAACAATCAGGAGCAATTCAGGCCCATGATCTAGAACAATTATTTGACTTTGCCCGTGTCCTGTCCACCCAACCAAAACCAAATGGAAACAGGGTCCAGGTGATAACAGATGGCGGTGGTTTTGGAATACTAACAGTAGACGCCCTTATAAATAATGGCATGGTTCTTGCGGACATGAGACCACAAACACACAAGCTCCTTGAAAAGCACGTCCCAAGGCATGTTGTGATAAAGAACCCAATAGACCTGACAGGAGACACGGATTCAGAAAGATACCGAATAGCAATAGAGGCCAGCCTCAATGACCCCAATGTAGACATGATAGCTGTAATAACCCTTTTCCAGGTCCCTTCCCTGACTCCGGACATAGTAGAGGTTGTAGCCGAGGCCAATGCAAAAAACAAAAAACCCATAATAGCCATAGCAGCCGGAGGCCGATACACAGAGGTGCTGAAGAAAAGCCTTGAATCCTATGGCGTCCCAACATTCTCCTACCCAGACAGGGCCGCAGAGGCCTTAAGGGCATTATGCGAATACGGGAAGAAATGAACTTAACACATGCGAGCGGGAAATCCCACATCCTTTAGGAGTGGGATGAAAGCGAGCAGTAAAGCAAAAGCTTATATATAAGCAATACATATAATAATATATGCCAAAAGGATATATAGCTTCACAGACAAGCGTTCACTTCATAGGATACCACTTTGTGTGGTGTCCTAAATATCGCAGAAAGGTATTGGTCGGTGATATAAAGAAGCGTATGAGTGAACTGATTAGAAAGAAGGCAAAGGATTTGGGATGCAAGGTCTTGGCATTGGAAATAATGCCAGACCATACGCACCTGTTCATTCAGGGCTACCCAAAATTATCGCCAAACACGATAATAGGTCAAATCAAGGGATACACATCAAGGATACTACGTAAGGAGTTCAAGGAACTTAGAACAAAGATTCCAACGCTATGGACTCGCAGTTACTTTGTATCTACGCATGGTCATGTATCGGACAAGTTGATACAAAAATATATAGAGGAGCAGAAGGGGATATAATGCAAATAACCCATAAATTTAGATTGTATCCGAGCAGAAAAACAGAGCAGAAACTGCTCTGGACTCTGGAGAAGTGCAGGCTGGTCTATAACGATATGCTTGAAGCCCTGAATAATCAAAACAAGCCAAATAGATTGGAGCTTCAGGCTATGTTACCAAAACTCAAAGAGCAGTATCCAGAGCTAAAGGATGTCTATTCAAAAATCCTGCAATATGAGCCATACAGATTGTTTTCTAATCTGAGGGCTTTGGCACAGCTAAAGAAAAAAGGCAAGAAGGTGGGCAGGCTTAGGTTCAAAGGCAGGGCTTGGTTCAAGACCTTCACCTATAACCAGTCTGGGTTCAGGATTGAAATAACAGGGAAACGCTGTCAAACCCTGTGCTTATCCAAGATTGGTGATATACCGATAAGGATGCACAGGTCATTCAGAGGGCTAATAAAACAGATAACCATAAAGCGGTATAAATCAGGCAAATGGTATGCTATGTTATCAGTTGAACAGAAAAGGGTTGTCAAAATACACAAAATAAAGAGGGCAGTAGGCATAGATTTGGGATTGACAAATATAGTTACTGACAGCGACAACCGATACACATGTAGTCCCCAGTATTTGAGGAAATCCCTGAAGAAACTGCGAAGGGAACAGCAAAGGTTCTCAAGAACCGAGAAGAAATCCAATAATAGAGAAAAACACAGAATTAGGATAGCAAGGGTATATGAGAGAATAACCAATCAGAGGGATGACTTTCTGCATAAATTATCCTGTGCCTATGTCAGAGCCTATGATTTCATAGCTGTTGAGGATTTGAGGATATCCAATATGGTCAGAAACCATTATTTGGCACAGTCAATTATGGATGCTTCTTGGCAGAAATTCATACAATTCCTGTCTTACAAAGCTGGGAACGCTGGTAAGATAGTGGTGAAGGTCAAGCCAAGAAACACCTCCCAAAAATGTTCGCAGTGCGGGGGGATTGTCAGGAAAAGTCTTGCTGTTAGAATACACAGATGTCCCTACTGCAAGGTTGTTCTTGGCAGGGATTATAACGCAAGCCTGAATATACTTGCTTCGGGCTTGGAGAACTACCGCAGGGATTGCGGGAAGTCAAGCCTGTCTGAGATTGAGCCAATACCGAGGAGGCAAGCTCTGGTCTGTGATGCAGGAAGCCCACACCCTTTAGGGGTTGGGTAGTTCACACATGACCACCCACAAAATACTAATAAACGGCAAATGGATAAATTCAGAGTCAGGCCAGACCTTTACTTCTGCAAACCCGGCAACAGAAGCCCCCATAGGAAAATTCCAAGCCGGAAACAAAGAGGACGTTAAAAAGGCCGTGGACGCGGCTGAGAAGGCCTATGAAAAATGGCGGGAAGTCCCTCCCCCAAAAAGAGGCCGCATACTCTACAACATAGCACAGCTTTTGCGGAAAAACAAGGAAAGACTGGCCAGGCTGGTCACCAAGGAGATGGGGAAGGTTATTTCCGAGGCCAGGGGAGATGTCCAAGAGGCCATAGACATAACAGAGTACATGGCCGGTGAAGGCCGCAGGTTATTCGGCCACACAACACCGTCAGAGTTGCAGGACAAATTCGCCATGACAATAAGAATACCTGTTGGTGTTTTTGGTTTGATAACACCATGGAACTTCCCCACAGCAATACCTGCTTGGAAGATCATGCCATGTTTGATGTGCGGCAACACAATAGTTTTCAAGCCAGCATCAGATACGCCACTTTGTGCCACAGAGCTGGTCAGGATCATAGAAAAGGCAGGTATCCCCAAAGGAGTCATAAACATGGTAACAGGATCAGGCCGGGATGTAGGGATGCCAATAGTCACAAACAAAAAAATCAGGGGGGTGTCCTTTACCGGCTCAAAGGAGACAGGAGAAACAATAATCAGAGACGCGGGCCTGAAAAAGCTAGGCCTTGAGCTGGGAGGAAAAAACGGAATAATAGTTATGGACGATGCCAAGCTAGACCTGGCAGTGGACGGTATTATATGGGGAGGCTACGGAACAACAGGCCAGAGATGCACAGCAACATCCAGAGTGATTGTCCACGAAAAAATAAAAACCAGGGTTGAAACCCTTCTTGTAAACAGGATAAAGAAACTAAGGCTTGGTTACGGACTTGACCCAAAAGTGGATGTAGGCCCTTTAATCAACAAAGCAGCTGTTGATAAAACCCACAAATACACCCAACTGGGTCTTAAGGAAGGAGCTAAACTCCTCGTAGGAGGCCACCCCACAAACGTGGATGGCAAAGGCTTTTTTTATAAACCAACCCTTTTCACCAATGTAACAAAAGACATGAGAATCGCACAGGAAGAGATCTTCGGACCAAGCATATCCATAATATCAGTCAAGAACCTGAACCAGGCCATAGACGTGATGAATTCCATAGAATATGGCCTCAGCTCAGCTATATACACAGAAAACATGAGATCAGCTTTCCTTGCCATAGAGCAGATAGAAGCAGGCCTTACCTACATAAACTCAAGCACCATAGGTTCTGAAGCCCATCTCCCCTTTGGCGGTGTTAAGGGCACAGGCCATACGCGTGAAGCAGGAATAGAAGGAATTAATGAGTTTTCTCACACAAAAACAGTCTATGTTGACTATTCAGGCAGGCTGCAAAAAGCCCAGATAGATGTAAGGGATTAATATGATAAATAAAAAAATTATAAAAAAACTTTTTCCAAAAAGGCAGGCATGGGGGCATAAGGGAGATTTCGGCAAACTCCTTGTTATAGGGGGAAATAAAAGATATTCTGGCTCCCCAGCCTTCTCAGCCATTGCTGCCCTGAAATCAGGCAGTGATCTGGTAACAATAGCTGCGCCAGAAAGGCCCGCAAACATCATGGCCTCTTTTTCTCCCGACATAATAACAGAGCCTCTTAAAGGGGATTTTGTAAAAACATGCCATCTTAAGACACTCCTGGAGCTGTCAGAGTGGTCTGATGCTGTGGTTGTTGGCGGGGGTCTTGGAAGGAACCCAGGCACATTCAAGCTTGTTGCGATGTTCCTGGAAAAGCTAAATAAACCATGTGTGGTGGATGCGGACGCAATACACGCTGTTGCAAAAAAACCCGGTGTTTTGAAAAAACAATTTATTCTGACACCCCACTCACAGGAATTCTTTATATTAACCAACAAAAAACCAGCCCACAATATAGAAGAAAGAAAGCAGCAGGTAAAAACCACCGCAAGCGAACTAAAAGCAACCATACTCCTCAAAGGCCATATAGATATAATATCCGATGGTGTTGTTGTGGAAACAAATGAAACAGGCAACCCGTATATGACAGTAGGTGGAACCGGAGATACCATAACAGGCATATGCGGTGCAATGCTTGCAAAAGGCGCAGATACTTTAAATGCTGCGTGCATAGCAGCGTGTGTAAATGGGTTGTCAGGTGACCTTGCAGCAAAAAAACTCGGCATGTCCATGACAGCATCAGACCTCTTAAATGAAATACCAAACGCATGGAAAAAACTATGTTGAACAAGGAAACATTCGCTTTCAAGTAACAGAGAACCACACCTACATGATTAAATGAAGCAGAGAAAGATTATAATTTTAGGAGCAGCGGGCAGGGATTTTCATAATTTTAACACATTTTTCCGCAACAGCCCGTACTACAGGATTGTTTGTTTCACAGCTGCACAGATACCAGGAATAGCAGGAAGGAAATACCCAAAAGAGCTTGCTGGCGTATTCTATCCAAAGGGAATACCTGTTTATCCGGAATCAAAACTACCAGAGCTGATAAAGAAACACAATGTGGACGAGGTTGTTTTTGCGTATTCAGATGTTAACAACCAATACATAATGGAAAGAGCTGCACTGGTAAGCTCCTGCGGAGCAGATTTCACGCTCCTGGGACCTGAATCAACCATGCTGAAATCCACTAAGCCTGTTATCTCAGTGTGTGCTGTGCGCACAGGGTCAGGAAAGAGCCCAACAACAAGAAAGATATCCGGGATCCTGAAAGAGTCAGGAAAAAAAGTTGTTGTCATACGCCATCCAATGCCATACGGCAATCTTAAAAAGCAGGCATCCCAGAGATTTGCAAGCCATGAGGATTTAGACAGGCATAAATGCACTATAGAGGAGAGGGAAGAATACGAGGGCAACATAGAGAATGGGATTGTGGTCTACGCTGGGGTTGATTATGAAAAAATTCTGCATGAAGCAGAAAAGGAGGCAGATATAATATTGTGGGATGGGGGCAACAACGACTTCCCTTTTTACAAACCGGATCTTCACATAACAATTGCGGATGCCAGAAGGCCAGGACACGAAGCATCCTACTACCATGGTTCTGTAAACATAAGAATGGCAGACGTTGTAATAATAAACAAAACAAAAACCGCAAACAGGCAAGATATAAAGACAGTGGAGAGAAACGTGAAAAAACTAAACCCAAAGGCCCTTTTAGTAAAAGCAAACATGACAAAAACAGCAGACAACCCGGGGCTTATAAAAAACAAAAATGTCCTTGTTATTGAAGATGGACCAACCCTGACACACGGAGGACTGAGCATAGGCGCTGGTTATCTGGCTGCAATGAAGTATGGTGCAAAGAAGATTGTGGACCCCAGACGCTATGCAGTGGGCACAATAAAGGAAACATTCAGGAAATACAAACATCTTGAAAAGGTTCTGCCCGCAATGGGTTATGGAAAAAAACAGAGAAAGGAATTAGAAAAGACCATAAACAAAACACCATGCGATTCTGTTATAATAGGAACACCAGTCGATTTAGGGCGATATCTCAAAATAAACAAACCATTCACAAATGTAACCTATGATATTCACACGACAGGCAAACCAACAATAAAAGAGATAATAGAGAAATTTCTGAAAAAGCTCTAAAATAGTTTTTCAACACCCTTAACATCCTCAACAGGCACGCAAATAGTAAGTATATCCCCTTCCCTTATCTGGGTGTTGTTTTTTGGTCTCATAAACTCCCCGTTTCTGTAAATAGCCGCTACGATAAATTTATTAGAAATATCCTCTACCTTTTTTCCTGTAATAACAGATTTCTTTGAAACGACTTTATCCAATATCTCTGCCTTTTCGCCGGCAACCAAACTTATTATCTTTTCACCCGGCTTTTCCAATGCCTTCTTGAATGCAAATATAACAGACGTTGTTGTGTTTATAGCAGCTGTTATCCCAAGCTTCATGAAAACAGATTCACTCTCTGTGTCATTCACCCTTGCCACAACTATAGGAATATTATATGATTTAGCAACCTCGCAAACCATAAGATTGGTTTTATCATCCCCAGTCATTGCAACAATGGCATCAGAGTGTTCAATATCAGCATCTTTCAAGATCTTTCTATCAGACGCATCGCCGCAAAGAACAAGCGCGTCAATGCTTTCACTTAACTTCTCAGCGATCTTCTCCTCTTTTTCTATCACAACAACATCATGCTTTTCTTTTGAACAAAGCTCTGCTAACTTTTCTCCTATGTTTCCACCCCCGGCAATTATTATCCTCATTAAAACACCAACAATATTATTTTTATCTATTGTTTTATATAATATTTATTATGAAATATGAATTGGTCAATGAGATAAGAAAGAGGGCGCTGAGTGATAAGGCACCGGTTCTTGGAGGAAGATGCACAAAACTAAAAAAAATATGTTTTGATGATCTCGTTTTTGTTCCAGCCCAGCTCTGCAAAGCACCTGTTGATTATTACAGGGAAAAGATAGAAACAAAGACCATTATAGGAAAGACAAGCAAAAAGCCAATAACATTAGAAACGCCTATATTTGTGGCAGCAATGAGCTTTGGTGCCCTGAGCAAAGAGGCAAAGATTGTGTTAGCAAAAGCAAGCGCACTCACTGGCACAGCAACAAACACAGGAGAGGGCGGTATGCTTCCGGAGGAAAGAAAATATGCCAAGATCCTAATATCCCAGTACTCAACAGCAAGGTTTGGCGTCGATGAGGATTATCTGAAAATGGGGGACGCGGTTGAGATAAAGATAGGCCAAGGAGCAAAACCAGGCCAGGGTGGTTTGCTGCCAAAGGAAAAGGTAACAAATGAAATAATGAAAGTAAGAAAGATAACCAAAAAAGAGGATCTGCACTCACCACCCAAACACCCAGATATAAATAACCTTTCAGACCTAAAGAAAAAGGTTTCATGGCTAAAGAAACTGACAGGAGGAAAACCCGTAATAATAAAACTGGGCGCTGGTGATGTTGAGAAGGATGTGCGGATAGCTGTAAAAGCAAACCCAGATGCAATCGCAATAGATGGCATTGCTGGTGGAACAGGAGCAGCCCCGGAAATAATGCTGCAGGAGTTCGGCATACCGATCCTGTCGGCAATCACAAAAGCAAGAAAGACCATGGATATGATGCATGCAAAACAAGAGCTCCTTGTAGGGGGAGGATTTAACACAGGGGGTGACATGGCAAAGGCACTGGCCTTGGGGGCAGACGCTGTCTTCTTGGGGTTTCCATTACTTATAGCCATGGGGTGCATATACTGCCAACAATGCTATAAGGGAAGATGTCCACAGGGAATAACAACACAAGATCCAAAGTTAAGAAAAAAGGTTAACATACCCGAATACACAAAAAGGGTAACAAACTACATAAAATCCTGCACAGAAGAAATCAAGATGGCAGCAGCAGCAACAGGAAACAGAAACATCCACAACCTGAGTCCAGAAGACCTCAGATCCCTTAACGAAACAGCTTCTAAAATAACAGGCATAAAGATGGTGTAATCACCAAAGCCACACAGAAACAGTCAATATTTCTCCACTCTCATTCAATGCATATCTTTTTGCAATCGCCTTGGGTTTATCAGGCAAGCTCCCAGCTTTGCAATCCAACACAGTACCAGCATCACCGCTTACCAGAATCCTCATTTCAAGATATTCGGGTGTGATGGAAAAAATTCTTTTTTCCAACCCGAAGTCATTAAGAAGCCTTGCATAATTTTCAGGGTTACTGCAGTAATCCTTCAGCATCATAATCTTTGAATAATTAAGAACAGGCCACTGCTCTGAAAGACCAATGATCTGTGGCTCCCCACCAGACCACATTCCCTCATTCCTTACAAGCAGTTCAACTATCTGTGCGGCCTTGTTTTCTAATTTATTTGTATAAAAATCTTCGCTGAAAACTGAAACATTGTAACTCATGTGGTTAATCACATAAATAATAATGCCAATGAAAAGAACAGCAGCAACAATGAATTCAAATATCATCTGCCCTTTCACGGATTTTTTCATATTTTAATATATGCATCCATAATTAATAATTATGAAGCACATCTCCTCTATAAAAAAGACCACGTTGCTGTTACCATTAATTTTCATCATCCTTATATCTGGTTGCACAATACCGTTTCTTAATATAGAGATGCCATGGTTTGGCAATGGGGCAGTTGAATATGAAGATGATATAATAATCATAAAAAATATAAGGCCATCACCATCAGCTTCTATTGTTTCTGGCCAGACGCTAACTGTTTATGCAGACATACAGAACATAGAAGCGGCAGGAGGAGAAACAAAAAAAGTATCTGTCAGTATGTATGATTACTGCACAAACCTTTTTGAAAAAAAGTCATGTGAAGCAGGTGCGGAGAAAAAAGACTGTGAAAATATAGAACTTCTGCCAAGGCAGACAAAACAGATAAAATGGGAGCTAATAGCCAAGGATGTGAACCTAAAGGTGCCGTGTGATCTGAAAGTGAAGGTCACATACGAGCACGAAACAGAAACAATAACACAGATAACCTTCATAGACCCCGCTGTTTTGGATGTCAGGATCCAGAACCAAGAACCATGGCAGATACAGGGGTCGAGCGCAATAGGTTACGGACCTGTGAAACCATACTTAAAGGTGGAAACACAGCAACCAGTGAGTGCAGGAACAGACGCCCCTGTTTCCCTTCAGATCAAAAATCTCGGTCACGGATATGTTGAAAATTCAGCAATAAAAGAGATAGGTCCGATAGAAGGAGAAGGATTAAGCATTAATTGCAACCCATCGGATGATTACAAACAGCTTATAAACAAACAATCATCAAAATACTTCTGTACCGTAAAAAAAGATAATGTTGACATCGAACAGACATTCGACCTGAGAACAAAAATAAAATACAATTACGAATTCAGAAAAACCACAAAAGTTTATGTAGAACCAAGACCAAGAGTTTAAGAGCATAAACTTAAAAAACTTATAAACCAATAAGAACATATATATTAAAGTAAAGGATTAAAATGCTAGGAAAACCAATAGCTTCGTATATGAAATTTTTTCTAATCTTACCAATATTTGCAATTATCCTTGTTTCTGGCTGCACAGGAGGAAGCATTTCAGGCCCGGGGATAGTCATTCTGAATTTCGAGCCTGATACAGCAACCGTTAGTTCTGGCGATCCTGTACAGCTAAGGTTAAGAGTCCAAAACCAAGGAACAACAAGAGCACTGGATGTCAGAGCCAGAATAGCAGGCATAAATCTTGATGAGTGGGGCACATTTGGCACCCTTCTGGGAGAACAAAGCCTTGGTGATATGATAGGAAGAGACATTGAGACAAACACACAGGGTGAAATTCAAACAGCAGAATGGAACCTCAGGGCGGCTGACATACCAAACAACATGGAATGGACATTCACACCAATAGTAAAGGTATCTTATGATTACACAACAACAGCACAAAAGCCCATATGGGTGGTAAACAACGATGAATTGAGAAACATAAGGGACAGGGGAGGAACACTCCCAAGCAGCGCAACCACAACCTCTCAGGGGCCACTGAGTGTTTATATAGAAATGAAACCCTATGTCAGAACAGGCGGAGAGGGTTTTGAAAGTGTTTATGATGTTTTCCCTGTGCAGATCAGGATAACAAACACACAAGGCGGAACAGTTGTACCTGGTAGTTTTGGTGGATTTGGCGGGTTGGATGGTGAAAATTACCCAATTGAGGTTAAAATAACCCCGCCCACAGGAACAGAGTTTGTACATTCAGGATATGGCTTATTTGATGACTGCACATCAGGGGTGGTTATAGAGAACCTGTTCAAGAACAGGGACGCTGATATAACATGCGAACTCCGGGTGACAAACCCCCCATTGGACAGAGATCAGAGACTGCTTACAGTTGAGATAAAGTACAGGTATGAGATAGAAAGTCAAACGCAGATGAGGGTTATAGGAAGAGAAAGGAGCTTCCTTATTTAACTCTTTATAAAGTTTAAAAAACAAAACATAATTAATGTTCTGGCACTACTTTAAAAAAACAAACGTATTATTAACCTCAATAATATCACTTATTCTCATTTCTTCTGGATGTACTGGTCCACTTATCACAGGAGGAAATGGCGTTGTTATAGAACATTTCGCACCATATTTTCTTGAGGTTAATTCAGGAGAAGATGTCCAATTCAATTTAAGAATAAGAAACACAGGCACTGCTGATGCTGATATAAAGGAGATAAAACTCACAGGCGTTAGTTGGCCAGGGATTGGTCTGGGAACATCAGAGACATGTGACAACATAAAAGGAAGGCTAAGCGGAGCTGTGCCCAGCGAGAATATAAGAGGAGAATCAAGGGCATGTTATTGGAAAACCAAGGCCCCTGGGAACATACCACTAAACATACAAAGAAAATACCACCCAATCGCAAGGATAACGTATGGTTATAAAACAACAACAATACAATCCATAACAATAGGAACTGCTGATGAATTAAGAAGAATAATGGATTCAGGAAGATCCCTTCCCTCTGAAACAACAACCACTACAAGCGGACCCTTGGCCATAAGTATAAAGGCAAAGAGCCCCATAAAATTATCTGATTCCGGGCAAAGCGTTACATTTCCTATAGAAATATCAATAACCAACCTCGCGAATGGTATTGTCTGTGAAACCAGTGATTGCCGAAGCGGGTCTTGGAATAAATTCATATTGAACATAGATCTGGATACAGACATGGTTCTTAAAGAGTGCAGCGAACAGCAGGTGTTGGGTCTGGAACGCGGACAAACACAGGTTATAGGATGTAAGCTCCAGATTTCCGGTTTTGGTGGTTTTGGCGTCTTAGAGGACAGGTATCAAAAATTAATCACAGTCTCCGCAGAATACGGTTATATCGTTGAAAAATCAACCACTATAACTGTTACAGGAACAGAGAATGATCTGTTTTAGGAAGAAGATAAAACAGACATATAATGAATCAATTCCTTTATTCAGAATGAAGATACAGAGCCTATAAAATCTTCCAAAAGCAAACCATGAGAAGAAATAATCAAGGACTGTCTATGCATGTCGCAGGCATCGTTTATGTTATAGATCTTTATAATGAAGACAATCTTGAGAATTTCAAGACAAACAGAAACAATAAACATCAATCACAATCACCCTGGAATTGCTTTAAACTTGTTTGACGATTAATTTTTTCAGGGGAATTATAGGAAACATGTTTTTTATCATTTAATATAATTTTTCCATATATTCCATCAAAACCCGGGTTTATCTTTACCTTTCCGTATCTGACATTTACAATAGCTTTTGCTATCTTTTCCTTAACCACTTCTTTTATCCTCTCCAGGGGCGCCTCTATCAAAACATTCAGCTCAGAACCAAAGGCATCAATCAGTTTTGTATACATTTCCCATATCTTTTTGGAATATATCTGCTCTATGCCCATAACATTTGATATTATCTCTGACAATGGTATAAGGGATTGAAATGGTTTTGCACCATCTGGTTTGAAACCATCTTCTCTGTCAGCAAGCTCTTCAACCCTGTGCAATACGCCAATGGTTAACGGCCTTCCGCATTTAGGACAAATATTATTTATTTTCTCAGATTGTTTGGGCTCCAAAGAGACATTGCATGCCCTGTGCCCATCAACATGATACTTTCCGTAAGATGGGTCAACCTCTATTGTTTCTAACAAGCCCTGCTTTGTTCTCATAGCATTTATAATACTTTTATAGTTCATGTCTGTTTCAAAAACAGTCATTTCCCTGCCCATTCTCCAGGGCCAAAAGCTGTGTGAATCAGAGAAAGAAACCAAGGAATATTTATCCAGTTGGCTCAGCCTCCAGTTCATTGCAGGATCGCTTGACAGGCCTGTTTCCAGAGCATATATATGCTTAACCCTGTCCTGAAAACAATCCTCTATCCTGTCAAATCCTGATTTTGATCCAAAAAGACTGAACCACGGCGTCCAGATGTGAGCAGGTATTATTTCAACATCATCAGAAACACCCTTCATTATATCAACAAGCTCAGGGCAGCTAAATCCAAAGATAGGCCTTCCGTCATAATCAAGTCTTCCTTTCTTGGAAAGCTCTGCATTTATCTGTTCAACAACCTCAAAACTAGGCGCAAGTATAACATTATGCACCCTTCTTCCCTTGCCCCCTTGGCTGTATATGTTTGCGATTTCTGTTGACAAAACAAAGGAAAAACCAGATTCTGTCTTCAAAACACCGCTCCCGTCCTCTTTCAGATTTTCCTTTAATTCCTTTAGCCATAACGGGTGAGTAAAATCGCCTGTTCCAAGCAGATTTACTCCTTTAATCTTCGCATACTTCTCAAGATTTTGTATATTTATGGCCTTGCTGCATGCCCTTGAAAATCTGCTATGTATATGCAGATCAGAAAATATTTTCATTAAACCACACGATTAAATTAAAGAAATAGATTAATATTTGTGCTCTTTTTTCCTTTCTTTTTCCATGGCCTTTATTTTCTTTTCATTTTCTTCTATCCATTCCTCAGTCTTTTTTATATCCTTGGATGAATTGCCAATGCCAGATGTGTTCCCAACGCCAACAACTATAACCTTGTCACCCTTTTTTGTTCTCATCAAACTCCTTTCCAATGATTTTTTAACCTCAGGCAAAGCATCTTTTATAACCTTTCTCATAGGCTGTATAGCCTCTTCTTGGCTCATCTTCACTACAACAGAATCCAGAGGAATGCCCTTCTTCACAGCCACACCCTCTATATAGGACCTTTCAACACCAACACCACCCATTGCTACACCAACACCTTCAGCAATGCTGCCACTCTTTTCACCCTCCAGTTTTGCAGCTGCATCTATTGTTATTATCCTTGCTATTTTATTATTCCTTGTAAGTTTTTCAACAGCCTTGCCGGGGCTTCCTATCCTGCCTCCAGGACCCTTTGCCTTTAATAGAAAAACACCCCTGTCATTAATTTTTGTTTTGGCCATCAATATTTCATCCTCTATCTCCTTTACCTTTTTATTTTCCATGAGACTTGCAATAACCAGAGGACCCAGTCCATCACCTATTGGCTGGCCCTTAGTCAAGGCCTTTGTCCCTTTATACATGGCCTTTGCTGTCCTCTCTATAAGAGGAAGTTGCATGTGCAGAACCATTGCTATCTGAACACTCTTTGTTTTCTTAACAATCTCCACATAATGCCTTACTATCTTTGCTATCGTATGAACAGTTATGCCACCAGCAAAACCCATCTCAAGGCTGGCCTGTTTTTCTTTATCCGCCTTCGGTGCGATCTGTTTTACAAAGTATCTAAATCTGTCTTTTTGGTTCTGGATAAGATGATCAAATTTGCCTATAACACCTGCCGGATCCAGGGACACGGGACTTATCATGAAAAACTCAAAAAACATGTTTATAGAATCCTTTATTTTCTTATCAGGGTTTTTATTTATCTCTTTGGCAATAAAAGCCTTTGATCTATTAGACATTATCTCCAATTCCCTGGCAACCCTTTCCAGTTTCCACATTATCTGCGAGAGCATGATCCTGGGATAGAAGAGAAAAAATATCATTATGAATATTATCCAGATTACCCATGAGAAAATATTATCCCCACCGAACTGAAAAAGCAGATTTTCCATCCCAACCCCAATCCATAATTTAAATTTTTAATCTTTAATCTATTATATAAGTATTTAATATTATTTAAATAGCGTAATAATAAATACTTAGCCATGAAAGGTGCTATAATGCTTGATTGGAAAATATTCGCAGCCTCAATTGCAGCTCTGTTGATTATTTCTACATTGTTAATAGGCGGTTCTGGCATAGGAGGTTTTTTTGGCAGTGTAGGGAAAACAATAGGTGATTGGTTAGGCAACTCCCCCTTTGGGGGTTTCTTTGGATCATCATCACCAAAAACAAATGAGGTTGATTTAACTCTGCATCCAAGAAACCTAACCCTGAAATCAGAATCTGCTGTAAACATAACCACCCCATCCATTATTTTAGAGGAATTCAATGGAAAAATAAGAATTGATTTTGAAAGCAATACGCTAACACTTGAAGAATCAAACAGCCCTTTGAAACTAAATCTGGATCTGCAGAATATAACCATAGAAAAAATAAAAATAGGCAGACTCGCCATTGAAAATACGGAATTTGAGATAAAACCAAATATAACAACAGATAATGGTACAATAGAAATGGTTAATTTTATAGGCAGGTGTACGATAGAAGAGAATAGTATAAAACTAAAAGGAAACCTGTCCATCCTTGCAGTAAGAATAGGGGATCTGAACTGGAAAATATCATAATTCTTTAAGAATTTATTAAATCTTAGAGCTTTTTATATGTAATCTGCAAAGAAATACTCACTGTCTCTTTATAAAGGAAATATCCTTCATCTGAAGAGGCGGGAACCCTTCGAAAAGAATTTTAACCTTCTAGACTATAAATCTATAATGCCCCAGTAGCTCAGAGCTTTCTTTATGGATGCCCTGGAGACCAATGTGTAAAGAAAGTGGGTAATAGGTAGAGCATACGGCTGTTATCCTTAGGCAGGTACCGTAGTGTCAGAGGTTCGAAAGACAGCTGCTGATTTAATCCATCAGCAGCTCGTCTGATTTTCCTCTCTGGGGCGTTGAAAGCATGGACCCAACAGTAGTGCTAATAAATAAGTTTGATTTAAGAAAACTTAACAGGGTATGCAATTTTAAAGGGTGCAATAAAATCCCGACAAGAGAGACCCTGATATTCGAAATAGACAGAAGAACAGCCCGAAAAAGGGAATTGATGTCTTTATATTTTTGCGAGAAACACTATAATATTAATATTAAAAAAACAGTAACAGAATTGAATAGATCATGCGAAAAAGGAAAGATAATAGATGAAAAATCATTTGATATAGGATATATAACGTATTAAAGGGGCGGTAGCTCAATGGGAGAGCACATGGCTGAAGACCATGGTGTTGGGGGTTCGATAAAACTTTTCAACGTGTTGTTCAAAAACATTCGTGTCTCATGAGAGGCATGAAACATCTCTTTATCCCTGTGAAATGGGAAGAGATGAAGACTATGGAAAAGGGAACGAAAATCCCTCCCGTCCCATAGGAGAATGAGAATATGGGAAGAATAAAAACAACAGCAGTAAAATCCTTGGCAGATGAATTAATAAAGAAGCATGGCAAGAAATTCTCAGATGATTTTGAGAAAAATAAAAAAATATTGGATGAAGTAAAAAAGATTAAATCAAAGAAGATTAGAAACATTTTAGCTGGTTATATAACAAAAAAAATGCAACAGATTAAAGAATCGGGTGTCTGATTGTGAGTCTTATAGATATTGCAGAACCAGCATTAGTGATTAATTCAGGAGAAACAATAAGCAAAGTAACAAAAAAAATGCTGAGAGAAAAAAAGTATGAGGCTGTTGTAAAAGATGGAAATGATTTCAGGGGACTTATAACAACAAATGATTTAGCAAAAAGGAATATAGATAATCCGGAAGAAACAAAGATAGACAAGTTCATAAGGCATGTAAGCCCTGTCCCTCCTGGAACAAACCTAACAGATGTTATAAGTTCAATGCTGATTAATGATTACAAATCAGTTCCACTAATAAGGGGCAAGAATTTTTTCATATTGACTAATCTGGATATCCTGAAAAAGAAAAAGAATTCTCTTGTATTCAAACAAATGACAGCAGCAGATGTAATGAAAACGCCGTTCTTTGTTAGCGCAGATGATTCTTTAGAAACAATAATGTCTATGTTAAGGGTGCTCAACATTTCCAGATTGCCCGTTCTTAACAAAAATGGAGGCATTGAAGGCCTTATAGATACAAGAGATCTTCTCAAAACGTTTCTGAATAAAGAAAGGGGCATGATTGGTTACGGTCCTGGTGAAAAAATAAAGATGAGAAACGTCAGGGCAATAAGTTTTATGAAAAAAAATATACCAAGAGCGAATCCGCATACTTCTGTTAAGGAATTAATAAATATCATGATAGAAAAAAACACAAGAACAATTATAATAGAGGAAGAAGGAAAAGTAAAGGGTATTGTAACACCAAAACTCATATTGAAAAAAATAGGAGCAGAAGTTGGAGGTGTTTATGTTAATATAAGCGGGGCGCAAAAAGAGGATAAATTTATAAGATATCTTATTGATAAAGAAATTAAAAACGAAATAAAAAAACTGGCAAAGTTCACAAGCATAGCGCATATGAACGTTCATATAAAAAAATATCGTAAAACAGGAAAAAGAATAAAATATTCAATCAAGGCAAGGCTAATAACAGAAAGGGGAATGTTTTTCGCTGAAAGTCATACATGGGATATAACAAAGGCAATGAAGAGTGTTTTGCAAAAACTCGAGAGAGAAACAATAAAAAAGAAAAACAAAAAGAGGCGTAGATAATCAAAGCGCAGCCTGCCGAAAAACCAATTTATAAATCTACTGTATAATATTTAATCCGCCATCTCAGGAGATATATATGAAAAAACCAAAGATATTCGATTCAACCTTATTCTACATAATAATAGGCATAATACTAGCTTTTGGTATAAACCAGGGCATGGCTTTAGCATTATCAACAGACATGCCTGTTGTGGCTGTCGAATCAGATTCAATGATACCAACCTTCTATAAAGGGGACATGCTGCTACTAAAAGGTGTGCCGCCAGAAGAATTAAAGGTTGGGGATATAATAGTTTTTTCACCAAACATACAAAAAACAGTAAATCCCGAAACAGGTAAAATAACATATTCTCTTGGAGGGACACCTGTGGTTCATAGAATCATAGAAATAAATCCTGATGGAACATTCCAGACAAAGGGGGATGCAAATCACAACCAATTGGATTTTGAAAAAAGAATAGAACCAGCCCAGATACATGGAAAGGAAATAATGATAATACCTCATCTGGGATGGGTTAAAATAGGTATAACAGAATATATCATTCCAAATGCATTATGGATACTATTAGCGGTTGTTGTTCTATATATAGGGATTATCTGGATACCGAAACATATAAAAGCACAAAAACAAATAAATTTTCAATCAGTTCTCATTGTGGGGTGTTTAGAATGAACTTCTGTGAAAAATGCGGCTCAGTGATGGTAACAAAAAAGGAAAAAAGCAAGGCCTGTTTGGTTTGTAAAAGATGCGGATTTAGAAAAACACATTATAAACCTTTAGAGATAAGTGAAAATATTAGTAAAACCCCCCTGGATGATGTTATCATAATAGAAAAAAACGAAGAGGCATTGCCCAAAACAAAGGTTGTATGCCCGAAATGCGGCAATAAAGAAGCTGTTTGGTGGATTCAACAGACAAGATCTGCAGATGAAGCACCAACCCTGTTTCTGCGATGCACCAAATGCAAATATTCATGGAGAGAATACGGATAACAGTCTATATAAATAGCTTTTCCCAAGAGAATTTATATGAAAATATTACTATTGGGCTCAAAGGAGTATCCGTTCGGAAGCAGCTATAAGTATGATAAAAAAGCAGGTGGGGGTATAGAAGTTCATGTAGAGAAGTTAAGCAAATATCTTGCAAGAGAAGGCCATGAGGTTTTTATTATAACAAGGAAATTTCCTGGCCAGAAAAAACAGGAAACAAAAAAAACAGGGAAAAGCAAAATACATGTATACAGGACAAAATTCATGTATAACAAGTTCTTAAGAACATTCACATTTAACGCTCTCAGCTCAAAGGAGGCCAATAGGATAATAAAAGAAAACAAAATAGATATTATCCATTGTCACGGACCTGTTGCCGGTTTCTTTGGATCCAGACTTTCAAAAAAAACAAAAATACCCATGGTTTTCACAACACATGGGCCAGGAAAAATCATAGGATGGAATATAGTGATAAGAAAGATTCTAGAAAGATTTGTTAACACTTCTTATAAAAGTGCAAAAAAAATTATATTCATAAGCAAGCCCGCATATGATTCTGATATAAAAAGAAATAAAGAGCTGAAAAGCAAATCAGCACTTCTAACAAACGCCATTGACCCGGACGATTTCAAGATCAAAACAAAGAGGAATTGGAAGGAAATAAGATTCTTATTCTTGGGAAGATTAGAAGAAATTAAAGGAATAAAATACTTGCTTCAAGCATTTAAAAAAATCTCAGATAATGTAAAAGACACAAAATTATATGTAGCAGGAGAAGGTTCCTTAAAAAAATATATTCTTGATTTTATTAAAAAAAACGATCTTAAAAAAAGAATAAAGTTTCTGGGATGGATAGAGGACACAGCCAAAATATTATCAGAAACAGATGTTTTTGTCCTGCCTTCCTGGGAAAAAGGTCAGCCCATTGCATTATTAGAGGCCATGGCTTCTGGAAAAATAATTATAACATCATTAAATTATATAGAGGACGGGAAAACAGGAATAAGAATAAAGCCCAAAAATACACAGGATCTGTATGAAAAAATGATGCAGGTCTGCAATGATCTT
Organism: uncultured archaeon; assembly: GCA_964399875.1. Lineage (GTDB taxonomy): Archaea > Aenigmatarchaeota > Aenigmatarchaeia > QMZP01 > QMZP01 > CAYNRQ01. Next base: position 15,553 of record CAYNRQ010000003.1, on the reverse strand, counting down.
AAAAAACACAACAATCTGGGAAAGAATGCAAAAATGGAAATAAAAGAAAAAATGAGCTGGGACACTGTAATCAAAAAATACATAAGAGAATACAATTCAGTAATCCAGAGCTGAATATATCTTTATCAGTTTTTTCGCTTCTGTCTTGTAATTATAGTTTTTCTCTATGGTTTCCCTAAGTTTTCTGCCCATTTGCGACCTCCTGCTTTTATTCTCAAGTTCTTTTATCCTTTTAATAAGGCTTTTTGCTGTTTTCCCTATAAGTATCAGATCCTTTTCATCAAAACCAATTGCTCCTGCTGGTGTTGAAACAATCGGAATAGAGCTTGCAGCCGCCTCAAGAAGTTTGTTTTTTGACCCACCACCGCCACACTGCGGTGGAAATGGCAAAAGAAGAACAGATATACTTCGCAAGAACTCCATATATTCCTTATTACTCACCCTCCCAAGGTGTTTCAAGTTTGGGAATTCCTCGAACATTCTCATCTGGCCATCTGTTATATCACCAACTGTTTTTATAGGAAAATCACATCCAATCTTCAGCATCTCATAAAGCATCTTAAGATTTTCAACACCCCAGTCATTTGTAAAACCTCCTACAATCCCAACAACCAATTCCTTTTGTTTTGTTTTTTTGTAATCTTCAGGTTTTATCATATTATTAACTACAGTTATATCCAGATTCAAATCATTAAAATACTCAAGAATGTCTTCTTTTATGGAGTTTGATGCAACGATTAATTTTTCCGCATCTTTTATTGTTCTGATTTCTATTCTCTTTGCAATTCTTGGTAGAAAAAAGCCCTTTACAGGGTTATATCTAATCTGCTCTTTCTCCTTTATTCCGAATCCATGCATATCTGTTATAAATCTCTGTTTTAATATCATCGCACTTAATTGATGTGCATGAACAATATCAACACCTAATCTTTTCCTAACAAAAGGCAAAACACGACCCCTCATCTTTTTTACAGAAACCTTTTCCTGCTTGTATGGGGCGTCTTTCCTAGGGTTGGGGCTGAATACCTTGAAGTCCCTGAACCCGTTTTTCAGCAATCCTTGGGCTTCAAGATCAGGTCTTATAGAGCTTCCATCCCTTCTCTGCATATCAGCCATCGTCAATATGCCAATCATGATTAGAAGGATTAATATGGATATTTAAAAAGTTTAGTCTCGGCATGACCAGAAACAGATAACTTGGCCCTTCTTTTGAATCTCCTTAGCAAAGAGTTAAGCATACCACTTGACTTAACCTTAAAAACAATAATACTATTCTCATGCGACATGCCTATCCTTCTAAGCTCATAGAGGTCACTTTCTTTATTATTATCGCCATTTATGGTTGTAACAGCACATGAAAATCCAGCATCCCTGACTAATTTTTTAATATCCTTATTAAAATCACCCCAACCACCACGCGGATAACTAAAGGCAGTTACGCTCTTGCCCGTCTTCTTTTCAATCCCTCTCTTGGATTTTATAATTTCTTGTTTCGCCTTACCAAGAGGCATGCTTGTCAATATATGATGTTCAACGGTGTGTGCACCAAAATCAACAACACCTACCATTTTCTTTATTTCATCCCATGTCAAGAATCCTTTAGAGCCAATAAGCCCTGTTATTAAAAAAATTGTTGCATGTGCATTGTATTTTTTTAACACAGGATAAGCATTAGTGAAATTGTCTTTATACCCATCATCAAAGGTTATAACAACAGAATTCTCAGGTGGATTTTTCTTTGAAGTAACACATTTTGCAAATTCAGCCAAGGATATTATTTTATAGTTTTTAACAAGATATCTTACATGCTCTTCAAAATTCTTTTTTGACAATATTTGAGAACTTCTTTTGCTTTCATCTGATATAATCCTATGATAAGTTAAAATTATAGTTTTGTTAGAGCCTCTGCACATTTTGTATAATGAAAAAAGACCAGTGTAGTAAATAAACCCACACAATAAGCGTTCAGCCAGCAAAGCAAACCCGATTTTCATTCTAACCTCTTTTTAGTGTTATTTTATTTCTAAGCTGATTCATTATTACCTCAACACTCTCTTCAAAATTTAGATCATAATCAGAATCAGCTGATGTTGCATATATGATATCCCTATCCTTTAAAGCACCGTCCAGATTAACCCTTTCTGTATTAGTCATTATAACACCACCTCTTTTCAGATTAACGAAACTGCTCTTCTTCAGCTCAGTGTCAAAAAACACATGGGAACTCCCTGCAATAATACCATAACATTTTATTTTTCTGGCAAGCATCTTGGAAGCCCGGAGTATTGTTTCAAATAATTTGGAGTTCTTATGAGGAACCATGTAATCAACCAATAGCAGCATCTCCATTCCCCTAAGAAAACACTTCCTTAAAACAAAATACATCCTGGGCTTGGATTCAGCCAAATAAAAACAATACCTATTCGGCGAATCAAAAAATCTCCATTTCAAAAACTCCAGGGAACGTGAAAATTGCAACGTGTTTTTCCAGTAATACTCTTTCCACTCGTCTATTTTATCCATAAGCCTGAATTCTGTGCCATTAACCTTTATTTTTTCAGGCAATTTTATGCATTTTCCGCGATCCTTTTTCGATTTGAATAGTATTTTTTTGAAAAGCCTTAAAGGAACAAATGGATTCTTGAACCAAACAAAAAGATTCAATCTTCCAACAATTTTTACACCTAGGGATTTCCATATCTTCTGAGCAACCTCTGAAACACCGATTGCAAAATAATCTTTTTTATCTTTGATAGTTTTGAAAGCCAAAGCCGCCCCGCTCGCTCCTCTACTCTCTTCCAAAACATAATAATCACAACCAAAGTTACCCTGATACTTTTTCCCCCTAAACCACCATGTGACTGGATTAAGCAGAGATTGGCCTATCAACCTGCCTTTATCATCACAATAAAGCAGAACATAAGGATTTTTCTTACTTTTTAGAAATGGATTATCAATGTACTGCCAAAAGAAACGCTTCTCAACATTCTTTCTAACAGGAAAAACCCTCTTATTAAACCTTATAAAATCTCTCACTTCCTTTTTATCAGATAAGTTTAGCATGGAAAGTCTCATACTATGCAACCTCACACCTTCAATTTATAAAAGTGGTATATATTTAAAATATTATCAGGCATATAATAGATATCGAGATCGATATGAACAGAACACAAAAACACCCCAAAAGAGTAGTAATCTCAGGTTGGTATGGAGAAAGGAACCTGGGTGATGAGGCCCAGTTAGCAGCAGCCATATATCTAATAAAGAAACTGGAACCTGATATAGAGATAACAGTATTTTCTGACAACCCAAAAGCAACATCCCTAGAACACGGTGTTAAATCCATCCAAAGAAGAGGAATAAAATCTTTTTTCAAGCGCCTAAAAGAGATATACAGGGCAGATTTGTTCATATTGGGTGGTGGAACCCTTCTGTTTGATAGCGGATTGGGAGGCAATCAGATTATATGGTTAAACAATGTGATAATGTCTAAACTAATAGGAACCCCAGTCATGTATTTTAATGGTGGTGTTGGCCTGATATACAACAGCATGACCAAGTATTACATGAGAAATGTATGCAGTAAGATAGACCTTATAACACTAAGGGACAAGGAATCTGAAAATAAACTCAGGGCATTGGGTATAAAAAATGATGTCTACATAGGCGCTGATTCTGTTTTTACTCTACATTCCAGATTCAATCTAGAACATCATTCTAACACGATTGGTATAAATCTAAGGCACTGGACATACAAAGAAGAATACATGTCAAAGAAGAATAAAAAGTTCAGTGAAGAATTCGGCGGATCACATTCAAGCTTTACTGGTTTCAAGAGAACGATATCTGATGTTATAGATCAAATAAAAAAAGAAAGGAAGATTGTGCTTTTCCCTCTTAGTTTTTTAAAAAAAGGCGGAGACTATGATGTGGGTGTACTCGAGGATATAATAAATATAACTGGTCCACAAAACACAGAGATAATAAACAAGGAATGCACATACCATGACCTTATAAAAAGAATGGGCAGTTTTGATTTTATTATAGGTATGAGACTCCATTCATTGGTTTTTGCAGCTATTCTGAACATTCCTATGATAGCTATAAGTTATGACCCAAAAGTGGATGCGTTTATGAAACTGATAGACCAGGATGAGTATATCATAAAGATGGCTGATTTTAAGAAAGATGTTTTATTGAAAAAGATAGAAAAACTAATGAAAAACAAGGCAAAGATAAGAAATAAACTGAAAAATAAAATACCCACAATATCTGAGAAATCTGCAGGAAGCGCAAAATTAATGCACAAACTTCTGAATAACAAACCCACTAAAAACCAGCTATTCAGGGAAGGTCTTGTAATGACATTTAAGACATCACCTTTAATCCCCCTTTTAATCTTTTACAAAATACTCAGAAAATACAAAGTAAGTATGGCAGGATTGCCATTTTATTTAAAAATATTAAAGTTAATAAATACCCTGAGTGGTTGACATGGAAAACCCATTTAATTTGGTGATGTTTGGTGATTCCATAGTTAAGGGATGTACCGAAACATTCGAGAAAGAGCTTAGAAATAGGTATAAAGAAAAAAAGATAACTGTTGTGAATGCGGGGGTTGGTGGAGAGACTTCTTCTGATGGCCTTTTGAGATTAAAAAACATCTTAAACTACAAACCAAAAGTCGTTCTGATTGGTTTTGGTATGAATGACTGGAGAAAGGGTGTGAATAAAAAGGCTTTCAGAAAAAATATAATAAAAATCATTGATACACTTGAAAAAGAAAAGATAAGGGTTGTCCTGATGTCCATAATACCATCATATCATGGTATCTTCAAGGGCACAGATCCGAGGGTAGATGAATATAACAAAATAATAAGAAATATTGCAAAGGAAAGGGGATTAAAGCTCGCGGATGTGAATGCTGTATGGAGGAAAAAGATAAGACCTATATGGCGTGGACTGTCAGACAGCATACACCCAAACAAAAAAGGGTACAGGCTTATCTCAGAAGTTCTAATGGATACCGTCCCAAGAGAATACACCACAATACTTTTTGGTTATGATGGATGTGCTGCACCCTGTAATTATAGATGTCCTTATTGTAGTGACTGGAGGCTTAAACCAAAGATAAGCGGTTTCAAAGGCCCTATGAAAAAATGGCGAGATGCATTCAAGAGAACATTCGGCAATCAGCACCTTGTTTTTTATGTAAGCTATGGTGAACCAATGCTTGGTAAGTATTTTTATGATCTTCTTGATATGATAGCATCAGAACCAAACTGGAGAATGATGATGACAAGCAATCTTTCTCAGAAACTTGATAGATTGGTAAAAGCAAAGCTAGTGAAAGAAGGAAGGCTCAATATAAACGCGTCATTTCACCCAACAGAAACAACAATAGAAAAATTCCTGGAGAAATTACTTTTCCTCAGAAAGCATGGTATAGAGTGCCCTGTTGTTTATGTTATGTACCCCCCACATATGAATAAATTCGAAAAGCACTTCAATATATTCAATAAGCATGGGTTTGTAGTTCATGTAAGGGCCTTTGATGGAATATACAAGGGAAAGCTTTATCCTATGAGCTACACAAACAAAGAAAGAATGTTTATATCAAAGTATGCAGACGATGCAACAATAAAACATATGCTTAATAGAAGAAGAGGGTGGGGTATAGGAAAAGAAGCATACCATGGAACAGACTACTTTTTTATAACCAATGAAGGCAATGTAGGAACAGATTACTCCTGCTTCAGATGCTTAGGTAATATATTGGATGGTACTTTTGAAAGAGACTTTTTTCCACAACCACTCAAGCATATGCCAGAGAAATCTGTAACAGATGTGTCCAGCATGAAAGAGGTAGGATATCATCAACTCGAGGGCAATTTCGTTCTTAGCTTTGCAAGGCAGGGCGGTGTGCACCACACCAATAATGGTGTTTATTATAAACACATGAACACAGATTTCACTAATAAAAAAATAAGAAGGGAATATGGTTTTCCTGGAAGACTTTACAGGATAAATATAAACCCTGTTTCTGCTATAAGGATTCTTCTTTATAAGTTCAAGAAGTTCCGCAAGTATTATAACATGAAAGATGGGACTCTCGTATATAATAAAGACCATAGATATACATGTGAATAATCCGAATAACATGATCACATATCTTCGCTTATAAGCATATATTTATATTAATTATGAAATATTGAATGAATATGGAAGAGAAACGTATATTACTGAATGTACATAACAGATTTAGAGATACTTTGGGACTTACTTATTTGAAGATGTTGTTAGAAAAAAAAGGCTATAAAGTTAAATTGCAAGATGGCAATACAGATAATTTTTTTATTATGTTCAAATTTCTTCCACATGTAATAGTTTTGGGTCAGGTAATACAGTTTCATGGTGCCACAATGGCAAAATATGCAAAGGTTTTGGGCACACATGTTGTAAATCTATGGACAGAAGGCGGATATTTGGATAAACTCGCAATAGATAGCTTTTTTCCTCCGAAGGAAAAGAGATGTACAGAAAATTATGATGAGGCTATTGATCTAAATCTAGTGTGGAGTAAAAATTTCGGTAAAGTTTTTATAAAAAAAACAGGGATGAAACAAGACAAGATTAAAATTTGTGGAAGCCCAAGATTTGATATATACAAACTTCCATTATCTAAAATAATGATGAACAGAAAATCTTTCTGTAAAAAATACAGATTAGATCCAAACAAAAAGAATATTCTATATGCAGAAAATCTTATTTTTGCATCAATGAATATGAAACATGCAGATAAAAGCTTGGATCATGTTGAAACACTAAAACTCTTGAAGTTTCTGAAAAAAACACAATCAGAGATAAGGGAACTCGCTACAAATAACTTTTTTAGACTAGCAAAAGAAATAAATGCCAATTTTATCATCAAGATTCATCCATGGGGAAGTGCTGATTATTATATTAAAAGATTAGCTAAGGAGAAATTGAAAAATGTTACTATAATCAAGAGGGAATGGTTATGGGATGTTTTAAACAATACAGATATCCTACTACATACAAACACCACAGCATCAACAGAAGCATGGTTTTTAAATAAACCTGTCATCACCATGTCTTTCATAAAAAAATATGAAAAAGATTTAGCCAAGTTTGTTGAAGGAAGCAATATAGTAAGGAACTATAAAGAGTTGCTGAAATGGATCAAGCATTACATAAAAGGTGGAAAAATACCAAATGGGATAACAAACAAAAGGAATATGTTCACCAGGGAATGGTATTATAGGGTGGACGGAAAATCGACCAAAAGGGCCGCGGAATTCATAGATAATTATATAAAGACACATGATATAAAACCTAAAAGAAGGATGGCCAAGCACCTGATTAAATACATATTCAAACATGATCTAAGAAGGGTAATCAAACACTTCATTTATAACAGAAAGATGTTGAGAAACATTTACCTGAAATTGAGGTGGAAGAAGTCAGCCGATAGCCTTAAATTTATGGAAGAGGAATATAGTAAAGGATTTAATGACATGGTAAAAGAGATCGAAGATAAAATAAGAGCTGTAGTGTGATTTCATGAAGAACATATTTAAAAACAAAAAAATACTGATAACAGGTGGAACAGGTTCAATAGGGGAAATAACAATAAAAGAACTATTAAAATATGAACCTTCAGTGATAAGAATACTTGATCTGGATGAAACAAGACAGTTCGAGCTTCAGGAAGAACTTAAAGAACATGAAAATAAACTAAGATTTCTTTTAGGCAATGTTTGTGATAAGGAAAGACTTTCTATAGCAATGGAAGGCATAGATATAGTTTTCCATATGGCTGCATTAAAACATGTTTTTTCATGCGAATATAACCCATTCGAAGCTGTAAAAACCAATGTAATAGGTACACAAAATATAATTGATGTTGCAATGGAAAAAGAGGTAGAAAAGGTTATATTTACTAGCAGTGACAAAGCTGTCAGTCCATGCAATGTTATGGGAGCAACAAAGCTCCTTGGAGAAAGGATGATAACAGCTGCAAATTATTACAAGGGTTCAAAGAAAACCCAATTCTCAAGTGTGCGGTTTGGTAATGTTATAGGCTCTAGAGGATCTATAATACCCCTGTTTAAAAAGCAGATAAAGAAAGGAGGACCACTAACAATAACAGACAAAGGCATGACAAGATTCATAATGTCAACCCAACAGGCTGTTAACCTATTATTAAAAGCAACCGAAATTGCGCAGTGTGGAGAGATATTTGTATTCAAAATGCTGGTCACAAGGCCTATTGATTTAGCCAATACAATGATAGAGGAAATGGGAGGCAATAAAATAGAATTAAAAACCATTGGCGCAAAACCAGGGGAAAAGATGTATGAAGAGCTCATGACAGCAGAAGAAGCTAAAAGAGCATTGGAAACAAAAGATATGTTTATCATATTACCTGAAATAGATGAAGTATTGTTGGAAGTTGATAGATCATATTACCCCACTATGAAAGAAGCTGAACAAAAGAATTACTCTTCTGCCAACATAATACCGATTTCTAAGGAAGAGTTAAAGAATTTGCTCAAAAAAGAAAATCTATTATAATTTTTGGTCAGGAAATAAAATGAACGAAATAAAATTGGTTCATAAAGACAATAGGGGTGAGATCTACATAATAAAATTAAGAGACGGAATACAATTTAATATGCTGACAACAAAAAAAGGGTGTGGAAGAGGGGGAGATCTTCACCCACATAGACAGTTTGATTTGGTTTTGGAAGGTGAATTTGAGGTTTGGCTAAAAAAAACCAAGATAGAAAAAAAGGTTTTTAAAAAATATGATTACATAGTAATTCCTCCAAAGATCCCACATCTATTTATTGCCAAAAAGGACACGGTTATGCTCGAATGGTGGGACAAGGAATTCAAGGCCACATACTATAAACCATTTAGAAAAATAATAGAGAATATTAATGAAAAGGAGTGAGATATTAGGTTTATATGTCCGATTACATACCATATGGGTTGCACTGGATTGATGATGAAGATATAAAAGAGGTTATTAAAGTCTTAAGAGGAAAATGGATAGCAACGGGACCAAAGATAAAGGAATTTGAGGATGTTTTTGCTAAATATATCGGTTGCAAGTACGCTGTTTCTGTGAGTTCTGGGACAAGCGCACTTGATATAGCTATAGCATCCCTTGATCTGAAAAAAGACTCAGAGATTATTACAACACCATTCACGTTTGTTGCAACCTCAAACATGATATTACTTAATGGATTAAAACCCGTTTTTGTGGACATAAAACCAGATACCTATAATATTAACCCAGATGAAATAGAAAAAAAGATAACAAACAAAACAAAGGCAATACTATATATGGATTATGCAGGCCAGCCATGTGATATAGATGAGATAAAAAGAATAGCAAAGGAACATGGTCTATACCTTATAGAAGATGCAGCTCATGCACTAGGAGCAGAATACAAAAATAGAAAGGTAGGATGTTTTGCAGATCTTACATGCTTTAGCTTTTATCCTGTTAAACATATAACAACAGGAGAAGGGGGGATGGTTACAACAAACAATGAGGACCTTTACAAAAAACTCCTCATGTTAAGAAACCATGGTATTGACAAACCAACATCAGAGAGGTTTGGTTCTAAAGCATTTTATGCTTATGACATGAAATTGCTAGGTAAAAACTATAGAATCACTGATTTTCAGTGTGCACTTGGTATATCCCAATTGAAAAAACTTGAAAATTTTCTTAAATTAAGAGAGAATATAGCATCTACTTACAGCAAAGAATTCAAGAATGATGATGTGAAAACACCGGATGTAAAACAAAACATAAGACATGCATGGCATCTTTATACCCTCTTGCTCCCTGATAGAGTGGATAGGGATAAGTTTTTCAGTCTCATGAGATCTAGAAATATAGGTGTTAATGTGCATTACACACCTGTTTATAGGCATTCATACTACAGAGAAAGATATACTATAAAATCTTCGGACTTTCCTGTAACAGAGGATATTTTCAAAAGAACAATCACAATACCAATATTCCCAAGAATGACAAAAGAACAGGTCAACAAAGTTATTTCTGAAGTTAGATCAGCATCAAGGAATCAAGCATAAGGGAATAAGAATATATTTAAATCAGAATTCCACTGGTCTCTGACCGGTGGTTCCAAACAAGGTAATCGCTAACAGTCACCACTCACTATGCGGAATTACTCTCAAACAATTAACCAGGAGCTCCGCATCCCACCAGTCTTATTAACCAATTGTGTGTGACCGGTGGTAAGGAGCTAATCAATTAACCGTTTGAGATGTTTAATCCACCAGTGTGTTCACTGGTGGTCTCCACTCAAATTATAGCTTCACCAATTATCAAATAATAAAAAATATCAGGAGGTGAAGCGTATGGCCAACTTAGTCAGCTATAGCTCCAGCGTCGGCAGTTGCTGGATTCACCCTGCGTTCAAGGTGAAATACTGCCATAAAATATTTGGTATTCCTAGAATAAAAATGCGCATGGAACAACTGCTCAAGGAAGTAATGAACAAATATAACATAGAATGCAGGGAATTGGGAATAGATATGGACCATGTCCATATGGTTCTGGACATAGGGATTCGCGGAGTTAGCCGGGTTGTGAAGTTATTAAAGGGATACTCTGCTAAGAAAATGTTCCAGGAATACCCCTGGCTCAAAAAACAGTATTTCTGGGGTTCGGGTTTGTGGAATCCGTCCTATTACTTCGATAGTCTAGGAAGGAACATAGGAGCTGTCTAATTATGTGAGAACAGGGTATTAACTGAAATTCCAGCAGTCTTATTAACCAATTGCCTGTGACTGGTGGATGCATGTCATATTGAGCACCGAGTGCAAAGCGTATGTTTTTAAATATTAATTAACAAAATACGAAGTGGGATACCATGAAATTCGAAAATATAACCAAAATCATCCTATTCGGTGGGGGCAGAGTATTAGCAGAATTCGCTAAATGGATAATTAAAGAAAAATACGAAGTTTTGGTTTTTAGCAGCAAAAGGCACATGACAGAAACTATTACAGAGAATGGCAAAACATTGAAAGATGTTCTTGAAGAATCCAACATCCAATATTTCTCATCAGATAACATAAATAAAGACAAAAATCTAGAAAAGAACATAACAAAAGGCACGCTTGGTATTGGTTTCGGGCCAGCATGGTTTTTCAATAAGGATACAATAAATAAATTCAAAGGAAATCTGGTAAATTTCCACAACATCCCCATGCCAAAGTTCATGGGAGGAGCCCATTATTCATGGCAGATAATGATGAAGAATAAATCCGGTGGTTGTCATATACAGATAATAAATGAACCAGAGGATACATATCCTGTTTTGAAACCGGTTATATATTCAAAAAATTATAAATTCCCTAAAAGTGTTAAAATACCACAAGACTATTTTGATTTTGCGTTTGAGGAAGATCTATCTTTTTTAAAGGAATTTATCAGTAAGGTGAAAAAAGGAAGTGATTTTGAATCAATAAACCTTGATAAAGAATCTGCAATTACCTTCCCAAGACTAAATACAAAAAAGCATGGTTTTATAAACTGGAACATGAACACAGAAGAGATAGAATTGTTTATATGCGCATTTGATGACCCATATCCAGGAGCATCAACCTTCATCAATGGAAAACGTGTATTCCTAAAAAAGGTTTATACAGAGTTCAGTGATGGGCCTTTCCACCCTTTCCAATCAGGCCTTGTTTACAGGAAAAGCAAGGATGCTCTTTTTGTAGCAACAAGGAATGGCACACTCATAGTAAAAGAGATAATCTACGAAGATAGTTCCAGTGCAATGGGAGACATAAAGTTAGGTGATAGGTTTTATACACCACAAAAACACATTGAAGAATCCATGCTATTCAGGGCTGTTTATGACGCTGGTGGATTAAAATGAAATTCGGAAAAATAGATAACTTTATTATTTTCGGGGGAAACAGAACACTTGCTGGGTTTTCTAAAATGATGAAGGAAAATGGTTACAAATTTGTTGTATTTTCAAGCGAGAGGCATCTATCAGATGAGATCGAACATAGAGTAAAACTCAAGGATTTTTTAAAATCTAATGGAATAAAATACTATTGCTCAGATGATATAAACAAAGACAACAGGGTTGATAAATTTATTACAAAAGGAACATTCGCATTATCTTTTGATGCAGCATGGATATTCAAAAAAGAGTTCATAGAGAAGTTTAAAGGAAAATTTCTAAATTCACATGGTGCCAGACTCCCTCAATACAGAGGAGGAGGAGGATACAGTTGGCAGATAATGAGAAAAAACCGCTGCGGTTATAGCCTTTTGCATAAAATAGACCCCGGGATTGATACAGGTGATATAGTGAAATTTAGGGAATTTATTTTTCCACCCACATGTAACACACCAAATGAATATTTTGATGTTTCTTACGAGAATGACATGATTATGCTAAATGAATTCATAGAAGAACTGATCAAAGGAAAAGACTTTAAAACGGTTTCCCAGCAGGAATACTTCAGTATCTATTTCCCAAGACTAAATACAAAAAAGCATGGTTTTATAAACTGGAACATGAACACAGAAGAGATAGAATTGTTTATATGCGCATTTGATGACCCATATCCAGGAGCATCAACCTTCATCAATGGAAAACGTGTATTCCTAAAAAAGGTTTATACAGAGTTCAGTGATGGGCCTTTCCACCCTTTCCAATCAGGCCTTGTTTACAGGAAAAGCAAGGATGCTCTTTTTGTAGCAACAAGGAATGGCACACTCATAGTAAAAGAGATAATCTACGAAGATAGTTCCAGTGCAATGGGAGACATAAAGTTAGGTGATAGGTTTTATACACCACAAAAACACATTGAAGAATCCATGCTATTCAGGGCTGTTTATACATCAAAAGGACTAAAGGGAGACACCATCACTAAAACCGATTCAAAATCAAGCCCACAGGAATCAAATACATCTTTAAGTAATACAAAAAATGAAATAAACATTGAAGGCAAAAACATATTCCTCAAAAAAATGAGAGTTGCAGACGTTACAGATGATTATTGCAAGTGGATGAATGACCCTAAGATTATGAAATACCTAGAGAGTAGATTCACCCACCATACTATAGAAAGCCTAAAGAAATATGTTCAGGATAAAGAGAAAAAGGGTGATGAAATAATTTTTGCTATAATATCTAAAAGAGAAAACAAGCATATAGGCAACATAAAAATCGGCCCAATAAATAAAATACATAAGTTTGCAGATATTGGTCTGCTTATAGGAAACAAATCTTTTTGGGGAAGGGGTATAGCGACCGAAGCTATAGGTCTTATAGTTGACTATGCATTCAATAAGTTGAATATTCATAAATTGATGGCAGGAGTTTATTCTGAAAACATAGCATCCATAAAAGCATTTAAAAAAAATGGGTTTAAAGAAGAGGGTATCAGCAGAAAGCAGTATTTGTGTAATGGCAAATATGTGGATAGAATAAACCTGGGAATTTTAAAAAATGATTTTGAAAAGAAAAATAAAAAAAACTTATACGAAAAGAGATAAGTTCAAAAATGCAAAAACAATTTCTATTTATGTTTCTAGAAATAATGAACCAGATATCTTGGATTTAATAAAAAACTTAATGAAGATAAAACAGTGCATGGCATACTGATTCAGTTTCCATTACCAAAAAATTTGAACAAGATTAATATAATGAATGCAATATCTCCGGAAAAAGATGTAGATGGTTTCTTTAGGAGTAACCATTAATGGAAAAAACACAGTCATTGTTAATCACAGTGATATCGTAGGGAAGCTACTTTCTTTAATGATGCTAAATAGAGATTCCGCTGTTGATGTCTGCCATGTCAAAACAAAAAATCTAAAACAACACACAGAAAAAGTAGATATAGTAATAGTTGCAGCAGATATACTCAAACTTATAAAAAGCAATATGATAAAGGATGGGGCCGTTGTAATAGATGTTGGCATAAATAGGATGAAGGGAAAAATCTGCGGTGATGTAGACTTCGAGAATGTTAGAAAAAAGACATTTTAACACCAGTACTTGGTGGCGTTGGCCCCATAACTGCAACTATTCTAATAGAAAACGTTTTTATTTGTTATAAAAACATATTAACAAAAGGTTGATAATATGTCAACGATGATAGAATTACTTAAAAGCATATACCAATTGAAGTTAGCACCGGTATCAGAAGGAATAAATAAAGCAGTTGAAATTCTCAAAAAGGAACTTCCATTCACTGTACACCAATACCCCTCCTTATCAGAGCACAATGGTTGGATTGTTCCACAAAAATGGGAAGTAAAAAAAGCAGAGATTAGAAAGAATGGTGAATTAATCTATAATGGCAAAAACCACCCCCTTGGCGTGATTGGATATTCGCAATCATTCAAAGGAAAGGTAAAACTTACTGAACTGAAGAAACATCTTTTTTATAAAAAAGACAGGCCCAATGATATAGTTTACCATTGTGATCTGTATTATAAACCCCATCAAAAAAACTGGGGGTTTTGCATACCCTATAATATGTATAAAAAAATGAAGGATGGTGAATATGATATAAACCTGCAGACATCTCATGAGAATGGAAAAATGAAGGTTTTAGATTATTTTGTTCAAGGTAAAAAAGATGAAACAATTATTCTTAATGCGCATAACTGTCATGCAGGACAAGCTAATGATGATATATCAGGTGTTGTTGTCGGTATCGAATTAATGAAAAGATTGTCTAAAAGAAAAACAAAATACAGTTATCGCTTGATAATAGCACCAGAACACCTGGGCACTGTTTTTTATCTTGCGAATTTACCTAAAAAAGAGGCAAAAAACCTTAAATTCTGCATATTTTTGGAAATGCTGGGTAATGATAACAGGTTTGCTTTACAGCTCTCTTTTACAGGAGAAAGCCTTCTGGATAAGGCAGCCTGTAACTATCTTTCTATAAAACACCCAAATTTTTTCTGTGATAAGTTCAGGAAAATAGTGGGTAATGATGAGACAGTATGGGAAGCTCCAGGATTCGAGATACCAACAATCTCTTTATCAAGATGGCCTTACCCGGAATATCATACAGATAAAGACAATGAGGATATAATATCTGAAAAAAGATTAGAAGAGGCTGTAGAGGCTGTTTTAGGAATCTTAAACATCCTGGAAACAAATTGTTTTGTTAAAAGAAGATTTGATGGCCTTTTAGCCCTAAGCAACCCTAAATACAATCTATATATAAGGCCAGGGACTGACCCTTCCATCAAACAAAAAACACCCAAAAATCAGAAAAAATGGAACTATCTTATGGATTGCTTACCACGATATTTTGATGGAAAGACATCAATACTGGATATAGCTATCAAGCACGCCCTCCCTTATGACGAGGTTTATGAATACATTAATAGATTCAAAGAAAAGGGTCTGGTTGAACACATAAGTGAGCGTGTTTAATTATTCACCCACCATATAACTGAACCGTTGCCTGTTGCCCGTATGTATATCTTAAC
>CAYNRQ010000002.1:25886-40376 GCA_964399875.1 uncultured archaeon | reverse complement strand
ATTGCCTTGTTTGGAACCACCGGTCAGAGACCGGTGGAATTCTGATTTAAATTCCTGCACTATAAACTGTTTCATATCCATAAATATCATGTATGTTTATTTCAGTCCAAAATATCTGTGAAGTATATCCGTTTCTTCCATAAGCCCGCGCAGACTTCCCTTGAACTCGCTTCTTCTTGCTTTTATGCCAAGGTTTTCCATTGCTCTCGCAAACGCATAAAAGTGTCCGCATATATCTGCATCAAAGGTTTCTTTATCATGAGTTACTTTTTTCACACCAAACTCGTCTTCTCTGTCTATGTATTTTTCATTGAGCACAAATTTTAACAAGTGTTTTTCACCTTTTGTATCCATCCGGATTAAAAGGGGAGGCCCGTCTGATTTTTGCAGGTCTTTGCTTGCTGGATTCCCGCCTTCTCTGCGGTCTGCAACATCCAGAGTCACTAAAGGGTTGCAACCCAGATTATATATTGTCATGTTGCAGTTGGTGGGAACAAATACAAAATCCCCTTCTTCTGCATATACAAACTCCATGCTTGGCTCATCTGGTTTGTCTATAAGGAAAGCCCCTGGACCAAATACTCTGTATATTTCCTGTATTTTTCTCTTCCCGGGTGGATGTGTATGCCCCATTGTGCAGCCAAAAACAAGAGTGCCCCTCTTTGATATGATGTTTGGAAGCAATGTCACATGCAGTGGCTTACCCTCTGCACCACTGTATACAGGATTCTCTATAGGAAGTTCTGAATCTACTACAACCCTGCCTATTCCTGAAGGATCGTTTCCAAAAACTTCTGCGTACGCAGGGAATTTTGATATGTGATCATTATATAATTTCTCAAAATTCCTGTTATTTATCTTCTTATAATCATCATCAACAAGCAAATATCCCTTTCCATCGCTTTTTTTTGAGATCAGGGTTTTTCCCAGGCCAGGATTTATCTCAAAGGGGATATTGGCATTCATACACTCACCTCTGCGAAAACCCTTGCAGGTGCTGCATCAGCTCCTTCTATTATTATTGGGATTGCATATAATCTGAATGCTTTGCAGTTTTGCAGTTTTGCGGGATTTACAAGCGTTTCAGCTATCAAACAATCTGCTTCCAGAAGCGCTGTATGAGCAGGGCTTTTTTCACTTCCTTTGGGATCAACAGAGAATGAATCTATTCCTAGCATGTTTAGGCCTAGGTCAGCCAGGTACTTTGCAGCATCCTCTTCAAGGCAGGGAAAATTAACATCGTCCTGAACTCCTTGTTCTATTACCCGCTCATATCCTGTTCTTATAAGAACTGCCTTTTGGCCATTGTAGTCATTTTTTATTGCCTTCTCCACAGCTTTGTATGTAATCCTTCTCGCATATAAATAACCGTGTCCACAATAACGGTCTCTACTATCAGAAGTATGAAACACGTTTATTAAAACCGCGTCATTAATGAATCTGTCCAGACAGTATTTATCTATTGTCAGACCCTCAGGTAGTTTGTGTGCCGGGGCATCTATATGAGTTCCATGGTGAGGCCTTATCTTTAGGTTTGTGACAGCTGATTTTAGTTTGCCTTGATCAAAAAAAGCTGGTGTTATATCTATCTCTGGTAATGGGTCTGAAGGGTATTTGCTTCCTTCGGGGCTTATCCAGTAGGTCAGGTCTATTGTTTTCATACATTCTCCCTGTAAACCTCCTTTGTGTTACCTTCAACCTTGAAATCTTTAAGGGTCCTGTATATTGCATCAAGGTTCTTGATAGAATTTGTAAATGATGTTATTGGCTCTTCCCTGTTTGATATGGCATCGTTCAAATCCTTAAGTATGTTTACGTATTCATTTCCGGAGTAAACAACCCTGCCTTCCCATTCTTTTCCATCATTGTCTGTAACCCTGCCTTTGGAGAAATTAACAGTTACTGTTGCTCCGTTTTCGAATTCTAATACAAATTCCTTTCTTTCCCTTTCTTTTGGCTCTTTAAGCTTGTGTATAAATTTTTCAACACTGAAACTGCAAGGAATATTGCCATCAAAATAATCACCACTTGCTTTAAAATCAACATGGGTATATGTTTCAACATCATAACCCGGATAAATCCCGTATTCAGCACTCTCTATATCTTTCACTTCACCCCCAATGTTGGTAATCATGCTAAATAGATGCACACCTGTGTCAGTAAGCAGGCCTGTTTGATTTTTTCTGCTCAAAATGAATTTAGTTCTTTCTTTGCTTGGATCATCCTTTTCTTCCAGATAACCTTCAATTTTTGTTATCTTGCCATATTTTTTCACCATTTCACCTATTTTGTCAAAAAATATCTTCGCTGCCTTCTTAGCAGAGTAATGTTCAGCGTCAAAGCCTATAGGATGATGATTCTGTCTTTCTTCATTGAGTTTTTTCATTCCGTCAAGGTTTCTCCTGTCCGGAACCCCCTCAATGTCTATAACAGGTACAAGTGGTTTTTCACACAAAACGTGTTTGCCATACTTAAATGCATCTTCTATGTAATGGAAATGAGTAGGGTTTGGTGTAAACAAACATACTACGTGAACATCTCTGTTCTCATAGATACTGAGTGGCAGTGAATTGCTCACGTCCTGTAACTGAACATATTTTATCTCATTCCTGTATAGCCTTTTCAACAATTTCAATGCATTTATTGATTCGTCCATTATATTTTCAGCTCTCCATTCATTTTCAGTATCAAGGGTTTCTGAAAGGTTTTTTCTTCTTTCACCCACTTCGTATAGCAACCTTTGCTTTGCATCTTTAATTGATTCCTCTTTACCGCAGATGTATTTCAAAGCAAAACAATCTAAAATCTCACTGTCTTCCATGGCACTGAAAAATTTCACCAATGCCCATTCTGATGTATAGCCAACCTGACATAATCCCTGACATAATCCTTTCATATTACTGAATTCTTCACATCATGTTTATTCTTTCACCATACAGAAAATAATTACCCAATATCGAAAACAAGGCATATATCCTGGTCGAGAAATATATTGTTTTTGGTTTGGGTTTGGTGTAATATGGAGAACAAGGTCATTGTGCTGGAATATAGAACATATAGCATAAATTGATAAAGGCCAGTGATCACTCTAAAGCATGGTTAATGGAAAGGTTTCGGATCTGCTTCATTTCAGAGATTCATTATTTTTTGATAATGATTTGTCTTTTGTTCTGATTTGCGGTGGGGCCTGCACTGACTGGATATTTACTCTTGAACCCGAGGACCATGGAAAGATACTGGACTGGTTTGAGGGAAAGTATGATTCTCTGGGGTTTGACAGGGAAACATTAGGTAATGTTTTGAGAGCAAACGGGGAGCTTCCTGTTCATCCTTATGGTCTGGAATTGAGAGACTATATGCTGGAGAACTTCCATAATGTGCCTTTAAAGGTTCAGCATGGCTCCCAGGGGCTTAATGCTGCCATACAGGCAGCTGCCTTTGGGTTTAATGTTTCTTATGGCCATTCAATAAGCAAGGATAATCTCGAAACATTGCGTAAGAAAAGCCCGGCTTCACTGGAGTTGATGAAAGGGATTGATTACGAGGAAGGGAATCATGAGCCTTCTGTTACTGTAAACATAAGGACAAACATGGGTAATGGCACAACAGCAAATGTTTATCTTTCTGATGCAAGGGAAAGAAACTACAATGCAGAGGGTGTATTGAAACATCTGGATGATGCAGAGGAACGGATTGAAAAGGCCAGGAAACAATCCAGTGGCGTGGCAATCCTGGTTGCTGACCTGCAGGTTATGGGACATTCAGTAGAAAGAGACAAATTCTCGGAATATCTCTCAAAGATGGATGAACTGCTTGGAAATATCAGCAAACATACTGGTGAGGAAATAAGAATGGTGGTTGATTGTGGTGGATTGAATGCCTACAGTGATGAGGAGATAAGGGAATTATTTAAAAACATATACTCCCATGCTGATGTGCTCGGATGCAATGAATTTGAATACCAAAGCATGAAAAAGGCCTTGGACCGTGAAAAGATGTGCGGAAAGACCGAACCTTCGTGCTTTGTAACAGAGAATGGCATTGTTAATTTATGGATACACACAAGAGATAAGCAGACCTATTTTTCTCGGAGAAAAAAGAAACCGGAAAAAAAGGAAATTGAAAAAATTGCAAAGGCCTTGTTGTTTTCAAACCTCACAGCAGGTCTTTCCATAGAGCAAAAGGATCCTGTAACCCTTGAAGATCTTAAAGGAAAGATAGATATGGTAAAGAGTGGTAAATATGCGTTCAGGGAAGAAGATTACAGGACAGGATATAAATCTGGAGTATCTTATGTATGCATGCCTTCTCTTGATATAAGACCGAGGTTTGAGATAGGGGCCGGAGACAGAGCAGGTACTGGTTTATTGTACGGGTTGCTAAAAATAAATATAGATTAATTTTTCCGCCTCGTCTTCTCAAACGGTTAATCGGTTAGCTCCTCACCGCCAAGTCACATACAGTTGGTGGATAAGACTGATGCCTGTTAGCCGTTACCTTGCTGGGAACCACCGGTCATTTTATATACCATGGAAAAGGCAGAATTTGAAAGATTTGCAATGAGAGCGGCAGAGATTATTTTAGGAACAAGGGATTTAGCATATGATTTTGCAGTTGTTTCTGAAGATTATTACATGGAGGCATGCCTTCAAAGATTGCCTCTGGATCAGTTTATGAAAAAATTGACACCTGAGCAAAGATTGGAAATGGAAAGAAGAATTGCGATTGGCGAATCCATTAAAACTACAGCATATATAAACAGAAGCCCTGTTTTCGATGTTATACCTGATGTGGAAGAAATGCTGAAATCATGGCTTGAATATGATGGGGGATATGAACATGCCTTGATTGTTGCAGATAAACCTACAAGCAGAGCTTTGGATTTATTAGTACAGAAAGGGGTTGCAGAAGTCAAAGAAGAATCAAAAGAAAACAAATACAAGCTATTGAAATCGGGCAGAAATAAACTTCATGTATATGAAATTCCAGACGGCTTTTCGGTCTTTGATGATATCTCCGGGAAGCACAGATTCATTGACAAATAAATGGTCACCAAATCAGTACATAAGATATCCGCCATTCACATTAATGGTTTCGCCTGTTATGTAGCTTGCATCGCTCGAGACCAGGAATGCCACAGCCCTGGCCACTTCCTCCACTGTTCCAAATCTTCCCTGAGGGATCAGCTTCTTATATGCCTGCTTTTTTTCTTCAGGCAATTCTGTTGTCATTCCTGTATCTATAAAACCAGGAGCCACGCAATTAACCCTTATGCCATGCTTGGCCAGTGCTTTTGCAAAGTCTCTTGTCAGCTTGATTACACCAGCCTTCGAGGTCCCGTAGCCAGGACTGCTTGTGGGCTCTTTTCCCTTTATTGAGGATATGTTTACTATGGAGCCGTGTTTTTGTTTGAGCATGTATTCTGCTGCTATGCGGGAGCATATGTTTGTGCCTAAAAGGTTAATCTCCACTTCCTCTTCAAATCCTCTGAAATAATCATCCATTTCGTCAGACAGTATTTTTCTTGAATTGATTCCTGCGTTGTTCACAAGAACATCTACAGAGCCAAGCTCATTATAAACATCATAAAATACTTTTCCTATTCCTTCTATATCCCTTACATCGCAGGCATAGCTCAGGACAGAGATTCCGCTGTTTGCCTTTTCAATGTCTTCTGAAGCTTCTTCGATTTCATATCTGTGCCTGGATATTAGAGCCACGTTATATTTGCGGGATGCCAGTTCCTCTGCCACTGCTTTTCCAATACCTCTTGAGGCCCCTGTTATTATTGCTGTTTCCATGTATTCTCCTTGGAGTTATGCGACCCTTGCAGGTTTTTTCATTGCTACATCCGTTCTCACAATTCTGTCTGCAAACTCATTGAAGTAATCATCAAAGGCGCTTTCCAATCTCGGGTCTATGCGGCATGTTTCTATAACCCTTTCCATATACTCAGGCCTGTCATAAAAATCACGATAAATCTTTTTTTGCAGGGCCTTAATCTCACTGTGGGTTAGTGTAGGATGGTTATAAACAAGATGATTTCTGTCATGTTTTTCCAGGTCTGGATCCAGGACAAGGCCGTTCTTTTCCAGTTCACCATAGAACCTGCTCATCGGTATTGGCGTGAAGATACCGATGTTTAATTGATGAAGGGGGAGATATCTAAGACCTTCAGCGTCTCTTAGTATGGATCTCTCTGTTTCCCATGGAAATCCTATTATGTAGTATCCCTGATTTATAAGGCCTGCTTTCATTGATTTTTCTAGAACCCTCCGGGTTTGATTGTTTGTTGTTAATTGTCTCTTAACCCTTTTGTTCATCTTCTCCAGGGCATTGTCATTTGTGGACTCAACGCCCCATGCGATTTTATAACAACCTGTGCTCTTCATTGCATGGAGAATATCCCATTTACCATCAACCGTTGCAATGTTACTCATGCAGTACCAATGCGCATTGAGATTCTGTTTTGTCATTTCACTGCACAGTTCCAGTGTTTTTTCAGGAAAGGCGGTGAAGTTAAGGTCCATAAAATAGAATATGTCTATACCCATTTCCTTTAATTGGAACATCTCTTCAACAACCCTTTGGGGCGAACGGAAGGCCACTCTGTTTCCCCAGAAGCCCTCATTGTCGCAGAATTTGCAGTTGTTATAGCAGCATCTGCTGTACTCCACAATAGCGTAACGGGGCCTTTCGGACAATGGCGGAAGTGAGATTCCTGTATATACCTGATTGGAGATAACAGGAAACCTCAAGGCGTTTGGAAGTGAATCAAGATCGAAGTTTCTTGGTCTGAGGCCTGTGAACGCTGTTTTTCCCTTCATCCTGAAAACAAGACCCTTTACCCTGCCATAATTCTGGTCGCCTTCTGTCTCATGCAACCACTCCCTGAACGTATCTTCCCCTTCCTTTACAACAAAGAAGTCAAACGGTTCTCCCATGTTCTCTTTAAGATGTGTCGGATATCTGTTCCCAGCAATTGTTTTCACACCCGGAAGTCTTCTTTTAAGCCTGGTTGCAATCCTTTCTCCCATGGGATACTGGCATGTGTATAATGAGAATGCAGCAACATCAGGTCTGAAATCCGCTATTCTGTCAACATATTCGTCCTCGCTTATTGAAACAAGGCTGCCTTTATTTTCTTTTACAGGAAGGAACAAATGCACGTCATGCCCTTCTTGTTTTGCTATAGCCAGGATCATCTCTAGACCATACGGTTCGCTTACTGCGTGCTGTATCTTCGGGTCAATATCGATTCTCTGGGGATAGATTCCTGCTATCCTCATTTCACAACCTCCAGTTCAAAATAGATCTCAGTGTACATGTTCCAGAGAAATGGGTTTAATATCCTTCTGAATGGTATGAATCTTATTATTTTTTTGTAAAGGTTTTCTGAATTTGTCTTGAAGGTTGTCCTGAGCTCCACCTTCTTTAACTTGAATTTTGCCTTGCTGTAGTAATCAAAGGTGTGCCCGTTGCAGAAATAATCAAAGGAGTGCTCGCTAAAGAACCTTACATGCGTGGGATCCCTGAATGCTCCCTCGTATCTGAAGTAAGGAACCATTACCCTCACCAAGGCCCCGTGTTTGCATATCCTGTGCAGGTCCTCCATCAG
Source organism: uncultured archaeon (assembly GCA_964399875.1). Lineage (GTDB taxonomy): Archaea > Aenigmatarchaeota > Aenigmatarchaeia > QMZP01 > QMZP01 > CAYNRQ01. Next base: position 32,758 of record CAYNRQ010000002.1, on the reverse strand, counting down.
GGAAACAAAATTGGTTATATGCTCAAATATGTGTTCGCAGATTGCCTCTGAAACAGAATTCTCTTTGAACGGCATTGGTGTGCTTTCAAGATCCCATGTTATGTCAGTTTCTGGGAGCGGCTGTTTGTCTACATTTATAAAACCTTTGTATCTTTTTTTCCCTCCGCCAAGATTTAGTTTTAGATTGTTTTTTCTGATAATATTATATTTCATACTGAGAACTTCCAGATCTGGGAATTTATTTTTTTTCAATAATCAGCATATATCGGTACTATATGCAATAGATAAAATGTGAGGAATAGTGAATGTATTGTTTGCTACTGCAATCAGACAGAAAATGACTGATAAATCCGGGTGTTTGAAAAGTGCGCCTGGCACGCTGTAGAAGAAGGCGTGACAGGTAATGAAGAACTTTGGTGTTATAATCAGTCGGTTAGAGGACTGGATGATTTAAGGAAGTTCCTTTATGCGGTCAAGGAAATCCTGCTGTCTTGGACAATAGAAACTATTGCACGGCTTGCGAATATTTTTCCGAAACTCGTTTTTAGCGGTATGCCGGTGCTGGTTAACAGTATAATAAGATTTGAATTTGCTGCTTAGAAAGCAGCTGCCAAGAAACATATTATTAAGCCCTAGTCCTCTGTGAACATATCAAAACAGTGTTTATTATGGTATGAACAGCATTCACCCACAAAACAGTTAGACCCTGCAGGTATTAATTCCCCTCCATCATGCCTCCAGTCACGGCAGTAATGGCAAACTAATTGTCTGGTGGCTCTTGCATTGTATTTTCCAATGTTATTTTCCAATGGTACCCAACCCGGGGTCTGCCCTGCCATTGCGCTCATTTCTAGCTGAACCTTACCTGTCATATTAATCACTTGAATAGAGCTTAGAAAAGGCGGATTTTATAGTTTTTCCATATGGAATTTAATAGATATATTGATACAATATTCACAATATTTTATATATTATGTAAAATAAATATATTTTTTAAATATTTATATATCTTTTTGTTAAAAAATATATAAATGAAAAGAAAAGTCATTAAACAGGGCCATAACACTCTCACCATCACTCTTCCGAGCAAATGGGCGATGAACTATGGTGTGAAGCCTGGTGATGAGATAGATGTTGTGGAGCAAGAAAAATCCCTTGTCATAAATACAGATGGGAATGGAGCTATACCTTCTTCTACTACCATTGACATATCGAATCTTAGTTCTCCACTAATATGGAGATATATTCTGTCTGCTTACAGGGCAGGATATGATGAAATAAGGGTTACTGGTATAGGAACTGGCAAAAAGAGTGTTTACTCTGCTTTTTCATACAACACACTGGATTATCTAAAGGACAGCAAACAGAGCAGAATATGCGGGCTTAATCTTAGCCCCATGGAAACAGTGAGCGCTGTGGTGAACAGGCTTATTGGTGTGGAGATAATAGACCAGAAATCAAATCAGTGCATTATAAAAGAAATGAGTGATGTTACTGATAAGGAGTTTGGGAATGCTTTACGCAGGATATTCATACTTCTTCAGACAGAAACAGAGAGCATAAAGAATGGTTTTTCAGGCAAGACAGATGATCTGAAAGCCATACACCTTGTTGACACAAACCTGGACAGGTTTGAGGACTTCTGCTTCAGGGTTCTGAACAAAAAGGGATACAGTATTATGAGGAAAACCAACACTATGCACTCTCTTATTTTTACCCTGGAGATGCTTGGGGATGAATTAAAGAAGATAGCTATTCACATGCTTGAGGACAGGGGCAAATACACAAAGCTTATATCTGATATATTCAGTCTCATATCAGATCAGTTTGACAGGTTCTACAAGCTTTTCTATAAGTTCAGCAAGGAGCTTGCTGTGGACATATACAAAAAGGATAACGAGGCCACTGAATTTACCCTGAAGAACTTAAAGGCCTTCAACAATGACGAGAGAGAGCTTCTTCATCACATAAAGAAGATCGGGATATATGTACTCAGCCTTACAGAGCTCAGAATAGACATGGAATTCTAGCCTTTGGATTCTTTTTCCCTTTTTCTGTATTTCTCAAAAACGCAGAAAAACCTCAGATCATCTGATCCATTTGGATTAAAAACCCTGTGGAACTTTCCTTTTGATACAAGAACCACATCACCCCCTTTCACTGGAAACCTTTCTTCTCCAATCTGCATTTCACCTGATTCTCCAAGGAATATATAGACTTCATCTTCATTCTCATGGGAATGGCCTTTCGTATTTTTCCCTGGATGCAAATGTGTCATTGAAACAGTAAGATTGTTCAAGAAATTGAAATCATAAACATTGTAAGCGTCATCTGATCTTATCTTTTTTGCTATTCGGGTGAAATCATCAAGATGAAATTTCATGAAAATACTTACGGGCCTGTCTTTATATTTTTATGCAATATATCAATATAGTTTATATCAATCAAATAACATGTTCCGAAACTAAAAATCAGAATAAAGAATCTCCTGCATAAGCTTGTGCAGGTTTCTGACATTAATTCTTTCTTTTTCTTCCATAAGGAAATCTGTGGCGGATTCGAACTGATCTGTGGATCCAAAAATCTTTTTGACTGATCCGGACTTGTGAATATGCTGCGGTATTAAGGTTCCCATAAGCGATATTATTACCGACCCATCGTTATCTTTTGCGGCCTCCATACCAATCGGCACTGGTATATTTACCGTTCTGTGGATAAAACCCTTGCCGCCTGTAACTCTTCCCCTGTTTATGGTTGGCTCAAAGACACCTGTAAAATACCGTTGGTAGCTCTTGTGTTTGTCGCATTCCGGGTCATTGCAGATTCTTTGATCATGCTCACGCATAAGAACAACACATAAATTCTGATTCTTCTGCATTAAGAGATCCTGGGTTAGAGGATATGATATTGCAATCTTCCATGCATAGAATCCTGTGCCTTGGAATTCAGCATAGACAGGATCGACATAGGAAACAACAATGTTATCCACATCTGCATGATCAAAAGATAAACCCTGCACATCCTTTAATTCATTGATTTTATCTTTGTTTTCTTTGTCTATATCATCTAAATTATCTGATATCTCCAGTATCTTTTCATAAATATCCTCAACTCCTGACCTTTCTTTCCTTGTTTTTAACCATTTGATTGGCCCTTTTCCTGTGTGTTTTTTGGAAAGAATGTATGTTATCAGACCGCCACCAACAGCAGTGGCAAGAGCGCCTGATGTTGGTCCGCCTGCCCATCCAAAACCAATACAAGCGGCTGTTAGCAGAACATATGTATCTGGACTAGCTTGTTTTTGCATAACCCTCTTCATTTCCGGATTGTCTTCCCAATAACTATGAATAGTGCACATGCTGGGGTCTTCCTCGCCCATGCAATACGGCTCCAGTCTTGGGTCCCTGCGCCAGTATGATACATAAGGCTGCTCGTGCATCTCCATTTTCTCACATAATCCCAGATATTCACATGCTTTTGGGTTTTTCATGCTGTTACTTAATTGTACAGAAAGATTTATAACCACTTAATGTCCACTTCGTCGGTTCTCTGCCTTGAAAGAATCTCTTCTTTTGTTTTCATACCGGCACTGTGCATCAGAAGGCCTGTCCAGGCTATCATAGATCCGTTATCTCCTGAAAACCTTTTGGGAACAACCTTGAATCTGGCGCCTCTTTCCCTGCACATGGTTTCTAGCATGGCCTGCAGGCGGGAGTTGGCTGCCACACCTCCTGTCAGGAGGACTTCACTCTTTCCTGTATGGGCCAGGGCCCTTTCTGTCACCTCTGTAAGCATGGCAAAACAGGTTTCCTGGAGGGAAAAGCAGAGGTCAGCCAAGAGCGATTGTTTATCTTGGTTAAGTCGCTCAGACCCTCCTTTTGCGTTGGTGCCTTTGAACTTGTTCAGGGCTGAAGTAATAATTCCCGAGAAGGAGAGATCCATCCCCTTAACCACGTAAGGAAGCTCTATATACTTTCCCTTCCTGGCCAGTTCCTCGATCTTGGGGCCTGCCGGAAACTGGAGACCCGCGTCCCGGCCGAACTTGTCTAAAGCATTGCCAATTCCTATGTCCTGTGTTTCCCCGAAGCATCTGTACTTTCCTGAAACAAAACCAAGAATCTGGGTATTGGCTCCAGAAACATAAAGTGTTATTGGATCTGAAAGGTCTGTTGTTAATCGGCCTATCTCTATGTGGGCTATGCAGTGGTTCACACCGATCAGGGGTTTCTTTACTTTTTTTGATACTCTCTGGGCAAAATTCAGGCCTTTGTAAAGGCATGGCGCAAGGCCCGGGCCCTGGGAAAAGGCAATAATGTCTATGTCCCTTAGCGCCAGCTTTGCTTCGGCCAGGGTGTTTTTTAGGAGATTTTCTGCAACGGTTTCATGGTGCTTGGCTGCCTCTGCCGGATGAATGCCCCAGCCCCTGGGCGGCCTGTACATGTCTGTTAAATTGGCTATGCATCTCCCCTTGTCATTCATTATTCCTATGCTAAAGGAATGGGCTGTGCTTTCGATGCCCAAGCAGATTGTGCCTGACATGACTGAGAATTATCCGAAGGGTTTAAATTTTTTTCCTCCCATAGTTAAACAGGGTTTTCTTATGTCGAGTGTTACCGGGATTTTTTCAAACAACAGGGGTTTTATAAGAGGTCAGCATGTAGCCCACAGTCTTTATGATTTCAACTTCTTGGAGGATGGTAGGGGACAGGCAGCATCTGGAGCGGCTATCATTAATGAGATGGGAGACTTAAAAGTCCATACAGGAAAGGGACCATCCAAGATAGCACTGCCCTTTGAAATGCTGAGTCTGATGAGCGACCATACGGTTTCTGCAGGCATATCTCATAACTGTTATGCCAAAAAAAGAGAACTTCATGAAGAGGATGTTCAGCCTATTGTTATAGAAACCGAAAAGCATGTTGTTTCTGTTTCCTCTGACGGCATTGTTTTGGATAAGGAAAAAATGAGGCAGGAACTTATGGATAAAGGTTATAGATTCAAATCCTGTACAAATGGTGAATTTATAGGAATGCTTTTCACAAACTATCTGGAAAATGATGCTGAAGATGAATGGGAAGCAGGCAAAAAGGTTCTTGATTTTGTAAACGGCAGAGGCGGATTTTCTGCTACCATGTTAGTCAAAAATAAAGGAACAGATAAAACCAAGCTTGTTGCTTTAAGGGATGAAAAGGAGGTAAAACCACTTTATTGCGGTGAGAAAGACAACACACTGTTTGTTAATTCCGAAACTTATCCTTTCTCTTTATATGGTATTGATTTTGAAAGGGTGAACGGAGGTGAGATGGTTGTTGCATCAGAGAATGGTTTTGAAAAAAGACCTTTAAAGGAAGGTTCTATTAAAATGCCCTGCATTTTCGAGATAATATATTATGGTTCTCCTTCTTCGTTTGTACTGGAACCACTGGGGCCGAGGTTTCAAGAGCTTGTAAAAAAGCTGGGTGTTGATACTACAACAGACTTTATACCAGAGATTTCAATGGTTAGAAGCTGTCTTGGTCTTACACTATCTGAATATTATAAAGATCTTGATATTGATGTTCTTTTTGATGTTCCTGATTCCGGTAAAGGTGTTACATTTGGTCTTGGTGTTGGTTATGATTTGAAGGCACACCAGATACTCACGGGGCAGGCATTGCCTAAATCATCTGCATACAGGACATTCCAGTGGGCCAATAGGAGGCAGAGGGCAAGAGAGGTTTTCCTTAAACTGCACGTTATTGCTAATTATTTGAGACGTAAAATTGCCATGGGGGGTGATGATAGCATTGTTTACGGAGGAATGAGCGGGGCTGGAAGAGATATAGAACTGCCATATGATGATATGTATAATAAGGTTGGGCTGGTTGGTTTGTTAAAATATTTAGCAGATGTTGCTCATTTTTATTTTGCAATCTCTTATGCCCCTATGCCTTTCCAGTGTTTTTTTGAATTTGACAAACCACAAAAGAAGATGGCTGCTGAGGGCATGTTCACATGGGATTTGGATAGGATTAACAAAGAAGTGGCTGAAAAACTTGAATACAATGTTGGTGGTAAGGACGGAGATAAGAGACTGGCTGTTTGTTATCAGCCAAGGCAGAATATATATGATGTGTGCGGTAATGGGTTCTGTACTGCATGTATGGATGGCCGCTATCCTGTTGAAGATAAATATATACCTCCTCGGATAATGGAATTTGTCAAAGAGGCGCGTAAAGCCGTTGCATAAATTTTATAAACCTTCTCCTGCAAGATTTATTAGATGCCTTATGTATGCAACAACAAATATTGGAACCGTAGCAATTTCTGAGAAAAACCTCAGGCAGATTTCTGCAATTGGTCAGGTCTGCCAGTCTATTATAGGCATTATTATACAGTAATTCTTGCCCCTGTTTTTTGGGTGAGATTTGGTGGTTTTATGTCTGACGTGACTTTATATGATACAACATTGCGGGATGGAGAACAGACACATGGTGTTGAGCTTTTGTTACCTGAAAAACTGCAGATAACACAGCTTCTTAATGATTATGGCGTCCGTGAATTAGAGGGTGGTTTTCCTTCTGCAAGTCGGGGTGAGAGAGAGTATTTTAAGAGGGTTAGAGACCTTGAGCTGGATACAAAGATTTTTGCTTTTGGCAGGACACATAGTGATGATATTAAGATAATGAGAGAGTCCTTTCCTGATGGTTTCACAGTGGTTGGAAAGGCTGATGTAAGGCAGGTTAAAGGTGTGCTGAAGAAAAAACCGGTGGCTTATCTTAAGTTTATTAGAGACAGTATAATCAATCTTAAGGAAAAGGGCAAGCCGGTGTATTTTGATGCAGAACATTTCTTTGATGGTTGCAGTCATGATTCGTTCTTTGCATATGATG
>CAYNRQ010000002.1:0-25786 GCA_964399875.1 uncultured archaeon | reverse complement strand
TGCATATGATGCTGGTGCAGATGTCTTGGTTCTTTGTGACACAAACGGCGGCACATCTCCTGACAGGGTTTTTAATATAACAAAAGCTGTTGTGACAAAGTTTGAACAGATGAGATATCCAAGAAGCCCGAAAATAGGTTTTCATGGCCATAATGATGCCGGTTTTGCTGATGCCAACACATGGATGGCATATAAAGCAGGGGCAAGGCATCTTCAGGGGACTGTTAATAGGCTTGGTGAGAGGTGCGGCAATGCCAGTCTGCTTACCATGGCATGCAATCTTTACAGGAACCGCGTGAGCACCACGCTAAACATGGAAAAAACCATGGATGTTTCCACGGCCGTGGAAATTATAACAGGATTCAGGGTTCCATTGAATGAACCTTATGTTGGCATGAATGCAGGTGCGCATTCTGGGGGTATGCACACAGATGGTATGGAAAAGATGAATGCTTATCAGTTTTTTGACCTGAGACTGATAGGCAATAGGATCTGGTATCCGTTTGGGAAGTTATCTGGCAGTGCAACTGTTGTTGCAGAGGCCAAGAGGTATGGTGTTAATCTGGAGAAAGGGGATGATGTGACATTGGGATTGCTGGATGACATAGCAAAGGCCGGCAAGGTTGGAGATGCACAGTTTTATCTCCTTTTAAACAGGCGGGTGCATGGAAGGGAAGAGCCTTTCATTCTTCTGAGGAGAACCAATATAGATGTATATGATTCTGCATCAGATCCTGGCACGCTCTCAGAAGCCACTGTCCATGTAAAGGTTAATGGGAAGACGGAGCAAGGTGCTGGGATGGGGGACGGACCTGTTAATGCAGCTGATAAAGCTTTGAGAGATGTTCTGAGAAAGGATTATCCTAGCATAGACAAGGTTGAATTGCTTTTTTATGATGTTGCTTCGAAAAGAGGAGGGTCTTCAGAAACAGGGACTGCCAAATTTGTGGATGTTTATGCAGAGTTTACATATAATGGACACAAATGGACTTCTCTTGCCAAACATACAAACATAATCAGGGCAAGTGAGATTGCTATTTCAGACGCCTACAAATACTTTTTAATGCTGGCAGACCAATTAAAATAAATATGTGGTTTAAGTGGCAAGATATGATCCAGACAAACTAGAGAAGGAGATTGCGGGTTTATGGAATGGCAGGAATACCTATCAAAAGATGAAGAATGCTTTGAAGGGCAGGAAACCATTTTATTTTATTGATGGACCTCCATATGCGTCCGCTTCCATTCATATCGGAACTGCATGGAACAAGATAATAAAGGATGCTTACATAAGATTCTGGAGGATGCAGGGTTTTGATGTGTGGGATCAGCCCGGCTATGATACACATGGCACACCAATAGAGGTTAATGTGGAGAAGGCACTTGGTTTTGCTTCTAAAAAAGACATAGAAAGATATGGTGTTGGAAAGTTCATCTTGAAGTGCAAGGAGTTTGCAACAAAGAATATTGACAAAATGAACAGCCAGTTTGCTGATCTAGGTGTGTGGATGGACTGGGACAACCCGTATCTTACCTTGGACAACCGATATATAGAAGGGGCATGGTTCACATTCAAGAAGGCCTTTGAAAACGGGTTCCTGTATAAGGGCTCTTATCCTGTTCATGTCTGTACAAGATGTGAAACGGTTGTTGCATACAATGAGGTAGAACATAGGACTGTTTCAGAGAAGTCTGTTTATGTTAAATTTCCCGTAAAAAAATGTGCAGGCGAAGGGGCCGGACCTTCTTTGGGTAAGGAATATTTAGTAATTTGGACCACAACGCCATGGACACTGCCAGCCAATACAGGGGTTATGGTTCATCCTGATTTTGATTACTCTTATGTGGAGCTGCCTAACAAGGATGTGCTGATAATGGCAAAGGAATTGGTTCAGAGGGTTATGACGGAGGTTGTCGAAACAGGAAATTACAGGGTTATAAAAAATGTTAAAGGCAAGGGACTGGAAAATATGGAGTATGAACATCCGTTAAAGGAACTTGTGCCAGCTTTGCAGAATCTGAAGAAGGCGCACAGGGTTGTGTTAAGCTCAAGATATGTTAATCTGGATGCAGGAACCGGCCTTGTTCATGCAGCACCTGGTCATGGTGCAGAAGATTTTGATGTTGGCAGGAAAGAAGGTCTGCCAATAATCTCTCCTGTAAAACTGGATGGGACGTTCACTAAAGACGCTGGCAAATGGTTGGAGGGAAAATACACAAAGGATATGGATCATGTTATTATAGAGAAGATGAATGAAAGAGGTGTTTTGCTTGGCACAGAGGAGTATTCGCATGAATATCCCTACTGCTGGAGGTGCGATACCCCGCTTTTATTTCTGAATGTTCCTCAGTGGTTCTTCAGAGTGACCAAAATAAGAAAAAAACTGCTGGCCGAGAACAAGAAGGTTAAATGGATTCCGAAATGGGCTGGAGAAAGATTCAATGACTGGCTGGAGAACCTGGGAGACTGGCCTGTGTCAAGACAACGATACTGGGGTATTCCACTGCCTATATGGGAATGCAAACGGTCTGGAGGAGGCCATGGACCTTGTCAATCCGGTGGGTGCGGAAATATAGAGGTTATAGGAAGCTTTGAGGAGCTGAAGAATAAATCCGGACTCAAGAAGGAGATAGATTTTCACAGGCCTGAGATAGACAAAATCAGGGTTAAATGCTCCAGGTGTGGCGGAGAGGCTGCAAGGGTTCCTGATGTTCTGGATGTATGGTTTGATTCCGGCGTGTGCACCTGGGCCAGTCTGGGTTATCCCAGAAATAAGAAACTGTTTCAGAAGATGTGGCCCTCTGATTTTCAGACAGAAGGGCCAGATCAGTTCAGAGGTTGGTGGAACTCAGAGATGATAACATCTGTTCTCACATTTAACAGAGCACCATTCAAGAACATACTCCTTCATGGCTTGGTTCTGGATATAAAGGGTGTTAAGATGAGCAAGTCCAGGGGCGGCATAGCTCCTGAGGATGTTGTGAAAAAGTATGGAAGGGACACGTTTAGATTCTATTTCCTGAGCTTTCCTCCTTGGGAGAACCTTTATTTCAACTGGGACGGAGCCAAGGAAACAAGCAGGATGCTTAATGTCTTCTGGAATGTTTATGAGTTTATTAAAACATATGTGAAAGCGAGACCTGAAAGTCCTGATAAATTGAATATAGAAGATAAGTGGATAATAAGCAGGGTTAATTCTATTTGCGGTTTTGGTGAAGAAGCTGGAAGGGAATACAGAATACATGAGCTTGCGAAATGTCTTTTCGATTTCATTCTTAATGATTTCTCGAGATGGTATATTAAAATAATAAGAAAAAGGGTGTCTCCTGGGTATGCAGGGGCTGACCGGAAGTCTGCTGAATACACATTGCTTTATGTTTTGGAAAGGGTGACCAAGATAATGGCGCCCATTTCACCTTTCCTTTCAGAGAAGATATGGCTGGATTTGTTCGGGAAAAAATCTGTTCACATGGAAACGTGGCCCAAGGTTGAGAAGGCTAAGGTAGACAATAAATTAGAGGGAGGGATGAAACTTGCAGAGCAGATAATAGAGACCATGCATGCGTTAAGGCAGAAGAGGAAGATGAAGATAAGATGGCCCATAGACAGGGTTTTCCTGAAACTTAATGACAAAAAACAAGAAAGTTTGGTAAGGCCTTTGAAGACTGTTCTGCAGAATATGGGGAATGTTAAAGATGTTGTTTTTGTTTCAAAGGTTACAGGAAATAAGGCCGGGTTTGAGTTTGGCGAGATTGCCCTGGGCGCTGTACTAAAGGATGAGGCCCTGTTAAGGGAGCTTGTAAGGAAAGTCCAGATCCTGAGGAAGGAGAACAAACTGGATGTTGTCAAGGATAAAATTAAACTAGAGATTGAAACAGACCCGGAGACAGAAGGTATTCTGAAATCCAGGGGGGAGGATATCTTAAAGGGTGTTGGATGCAAAAAACTCTTGTTTGGCAAGGTTAGAAAAGAAAAGGGCAGCCTTGATTTTAATGGCAGAGAAATAAAGATAGGGTTTGAAAAGGTTTGATTTATGATAAAGATAAGAAAGGCAAGAGAAGGGGACATCGGGGAAATAGTTAAAATATGGAGAAAGGATCTCATAGATTATCATAACAATTTGCCCACGCATCCTGTTGTTGAAGAATACTGGAAGTTTGTTCCTGGCGCAGATAAACTGTTTGGTGAGCATTTAAAAGAGATTCTGAATTCAGAGGGTTTTATTCTGCTTGTCGCTGAAGAACGCGGGAAGGTTGTCGGATATACTAAACTGAAGATTAAGAACAGATGGAAAGCGTTCAAAGAAAAAAAAGAGATTTACATAAACGATATCGCTGTTATTGAGAATTGCAGGGGGAAGGGTATCGGATCAAAACTATTGAACGAAACTGAAAAATATGCAAAAGGGGAGAACATAGGGTTTTTGACTTTGAAGGCTGATAGTGAAAACTTAAAAACCCTAAGGTTTTATAAAAAGCATGGGTTCGTAAAACATTATGTCCAGATGGTCAAAAAGGTGGGAGAATGAAAAGACTGCTAAAACTGGCTAACAGTATAAAAGACAAGGCGTTAAGGAAAAAGGTAGTGGATCTGCTAAAGAATCCTGTTATGTCGCACAAAGATCTTGCGAGTAAATACAGACCATGCGATCTTAAAGAGGCCCCTGCAAGTATCCAGTTTCATCATATTTATAAGGGAGGTCTTGTTGATCATATATACAGTGTGACCTTGTTATCCATAGCATTTGCTGAAAATCTTAAGAAGGTTTATAATGTCAGGGTAGATATGGATGCGCTTATAGCCGGAGCCCTTCTCCATGATATTGGCAAGCTCTGGATTTTGAAGAATGGACCTGATGGGTGGGAAACTACGGATCATACCCTGGATCACACCATGCTTGGAACAGCAGAGCTTTATGCAAGGGAATTCCCAGAAAAGGTTGTTCACATTGTTGCAAGCCATTTTGGTTCTGAAGGGCCTACGCCGCCGCAGACCATAGAGGCTGTCATATTCCATCATATCGATACCTTGGATGCCCTGATAGGGACAAACAAGCAGGATATTCTTCTCCAGCTTCTGAAGAAATAGAAATGGTTTAATTGTCTGCTGATAAAATATTATTATGGAGGAGAAGGTAAACCCAAAACAGCTTTTCGGGTTCACACTGATAAACTGTCTTATAATTCTGGCAGGTGTCACGGCCTATTTTTTACTAAGTGGTCTAATCTATGCAACGAATCTTGGCTGGTTAGAGGAAGCAGAAGCAGGGTCTGTTTATTTTTTACAAAAATCGTTTGGAATCCCTGTAAACCTTACAACACCTACAAAACTAACTTACTCTGTCCCTCCTGACACATTTGATGTGAGTATTGTCTCTGCATGCATAGGCCTGGGTGAGATATTGTTTCTGTGCATTCTTATTCTTGTTTTCAGGGGGGTAGATTTAAGGGTAAAGCTTAAAGGTGTCCTGATCTTTGCTCCCATTATGTTTATTGTGAATTTTATAAGGTTGTTGTCACTTTATCATCTGGCTGTATCTATTGGGGTAGATGCAATGTGGAATATTCATTATGTTTTCTGGAAGTATGGGCAGTTTTTTATAATACTTTTTCTGTTTTCCTTGTGGTATCTCTTAATGGCAAGAAAGGACATCTGCAAGGCCCTGGGAAAGAAGAACAGGCGGCATAGATTTTGGTAGTTGCTTAGGCTCATCCCAAGTCGCTTCCTTTCTCTCTTTTCTCTGAATATGGTTTATGCAAAAGCATGCTGTGCGTGACTTATCTATTTAAATTAATTGGACCTAAATATTACTATGTCACTTTATAAGAAGAGAGACAAATTCTCTGGTTTTTCAGTAAAAATCGGTGTGGCCTTTGCAAAACTTAGGATGTCTCCAAACCAGTGGACCATATTCACACTGGTTCCCACCTTCATTGCGCTGTGGTTTTTGATCAGGGAGAGTTTTCTTCTTGCAGCACTGTTCTTCATAATAGCGTCTTTTATTGACCTTATTGATGGTTCTGTTGCAAGGGTTACTGGAAGGGTGACCAAGCTGGGTGCCTATCTGGACACCATTATAGACCGGTATGTGGAAGGTATAGTACTGTTTGGCCTGCTTTTTGCAAGCCTGCCTGATCTCTGGGTCCCTATCTATGCATGGGTATTTTTATACTTCTTCGGGGGTCTGATGACGACCTATGCCAAGTCTGCTGCAAAGGAGAAGGAATTAGTGGAAAAGGAGCTGAGGGGCGGACTTCTGGAAAGAGCAGAGAGGTTGATTATACTGTTCATAGGTATTTTGCTGGCGTATTTTGACAGGTTCTACCTTACTTATATAATTGTTATTCTGGCTGTACTGACCAATATAAGTGCATTGCAGAGGATAGTCACAGCTGTTAGGAGCAGAAAGCAGGGGTAAGAAAAATGAAAAAAGTAGCTGAGATTGTGTGGAAGGAATGTTTCGGGATAGCACCAAAAGAAAAGGCTTTGGTTGTTTGTGATCCGGATGGGGAGAGACTAGAGATAGGAAAGGCTTTGCTGGAGGTCGGTAAAAAGCTTTGTGACTGCAGACTTATGAGGATGGAAAGAACTGGAATGGCCGGAAGGGAGCCCAAAGAAAAGGATATCATCCAGGCTATGTTGGAGGTTGATGCTGTTGTTGCTCCCACAGAGTTTTCTATTACACATACAAAGGCCGTGACTGATGCCAGGAATGCAGGTGCCAGGGTTATAACCATGCCCGGGATACTGAAAGATACGTTTTTCAGGGTAATACCTATTGATTATAATGAATTAGATAAAATGAACAGGGGAATTATAGATGTTTTGAAGCGTGGAAAACAATTAAGAATGACCACCAGAGCAGGCACAGATATGTACATGGAAATTATGTCTGGAAGGAAGATATGTAATGATAATGGTCTGACCAGAAGGCCTGGTGAGTTAAACAATCTGCCTTCAGGAGAGGTTGCTATTGCTCCTAGGGAGAGGAAGTCTGAGGGGACCCTGGTTATTGATTTATCAGCGCCCTTTACAGGGGTTGTTAAGAAGCCGTTCAAGATCAAGGTGGATGGTGGGGAGGTGGTTGATTGTGAGGAGCCCAAACTATGGAAGGCTCTGACAAATGTAGAGAATGGGACTAATCTGGCTGAGCTGGGTATTGGTACGAATCCGAAAGCCAAAATAATAGGGAACATACTGGAGGATGAAAAGGTTTTGAAGACAGCGCATATAGCCTTTGGGACCAGCAAGGCCCTTGGTGGCAATATACAATCCTCTATTCATCTGGATTCTGTTTTTAACAAGCCTACAATAGAGGTTGATGGTAAAGAAGTAATTAAAGAGGGTAAGCTTTTATAACAGATGTTCTTCTCTTAGATATGCTTCCTCGGTTTCTATAAGATCTGGCATGAATTTTGTTTCTTGGTTTTCTAATGGTGGAATGAATCTGCTTAGGTAAGAAACTGGACCTTCGTACCTGTAGACAGAGTGCGGGTTACCCATTAATCTGAAAACAAAGACTTTTTCGGGTGGGAGATTTCTCAGATCTATGTGGTTTATTGAATTCCTGACCCAGTAAAGGAAAAGGCCGTCTGATCTCCAGATATATATCTCATCACTTGCTGCTTCATCAGGGGGGATTTCTCTTATAGCTATTACTGGTATTCCTTGCACACCCTGTATTTTTGCAACAAATGCACTGTCCCGTTTGCTTGATTTTCTTATCCTCCTTATTATTGCATGCCTGTGGGGTGTTATTATCTTTCCTTGTACCTGTATATCAACCAGGTGCAGGCTCTGATAGGCCCGGGTTGGTTGTGTTCTTTCGCCGTCAGGACCTAGGTAATGGACTTTGTATCTTATATCACCACCAAGGAAGTCTGACCAGTCGCCGAGAGATGTATCTATATAGGAGCCTGCTCTGGTCGGTGGTCTTGTTATATATGTTTGCGTTTTCATGTTAATCATGCGTAATATTTGCCTGGATAGATTTAATAATCTTTCTGAAAAAAGTGTTACTGATCCCACCCGGTTTTTATAATTCAGAAACTGTCTTAAAGGGTCTGTTTAGGTGAATTTCTTCTTCACTGGCTATACTTTCACACTCGTCCTCTATTAGTATGTCTGGTCTGACTCTTTCAATAACTTCTGGTATGTTTCATCATCTTCTGGGAAGCCCTCTCTTTTCAGTATATTCTGATGCCATGATATGTTTTTCTTTTCTTCTTGATATCATGCAACATATATCAATTCAATGGACTTCCTTTCTTTACTATTTCTTCCATGATAAGGTCTTCTGCGTTTTTGTGCATTGTTTCATATTTATGATTATTTCATTGTAAAGTGAATAAATAACCCCCCATGAATGGCGGCGTAAAACCAATTGGTTCGGTATTAATTTAAACCTTCTCCCCAAATAATTAAGAGGATAAACTTTTCAGTGGTTGCTGATGTGGATGAAAGTCATTTTCTTGCTGGTTTTTGCGTTTCTGTTAACCTTTTCTGCAACCACATTTGCCCAGTCGCAAATCAACGGGACCTCGGATGAGCCGCCGTCATTTCCGGGATGCGGCAATAATGTTTGTGAACCCGGTATCGGTGAGAATGAAACCTCGTGCCCCGGGGACTGCGGGGAATGCTATGATTCGGACGGACTCAACATTCTAGTGAAAGGGTTTGTCAATATTTCCGGCGTTTTGTACAATGATGCGTGCCTTAGTAAATCTAGGGATATAGTCTGGGAAAATTTCTGTGGGGGCATAAACAGGATGTTTTTCAGTTGCCGGGAGGAGTATGACAGACGCTATTTTTGCAATGATGGGAGATGCGTCTTATGTGATGATTCTGATAAAATGGATGATAAAAAAAGAGGTGAAACGTGCATTGTAGATGAATGCCATACGGATTTTTGCCTGGATGACACATTCCTAGTGGAGTACTATTGTCACACCTTTGCAATCGAAAACCGCACAGTTGATTGCACAATGGAATATGGGCCGGGTTTTAATTGTTTGAATGGAGGCTGTGTAAATATGACTCATGTCACTCCACCTTTTTGCATAGACAAAGATGATGACAGCTTCTATCACTGTGAGGATGAAGATGGTTATTTGAATTTTTCGCATTTAGAAAATGACTGCAACGACGATGATCCAACAATACATCCCGGCGCACAGGAACTCCTGAATGGGATTGATGACGACTGTGACAGTGAGATTGATGAGAATCTGTGCGGAAATGGTGTGGTAGAGACCGGGGAGGAATGTGATTGCCAAGATGGTGCGTGCACAGAAATACAGCTGGGAGGCAAAAGATGTGAGGATTTTGGCTACATGGGGGGTGTTTTGGGTTGTTTGCCGAGCTGGTCTGCCAATGCATGTAGTTTTAATATGAGCGGTTGCAGTAGTGACTGTCATGACAGCGATAACGATGGATATTTTGAAAGTTCATTTAGCTGCATAACTGGGAAAGACTGCAATGACCACAATCCCTTCGTGAACCCTGGCCTTGAAGACAGGTGCGGGAACGGGATAGATGACAACTGCGACGGGCTGATTGACGAAACTTGTCAATGTTCGGATGGAACATATTATAATCGGTGTTCAGCCCAAAAGCCCCTTTATTGCTCGCCCAAGCAAAAAAGGCTTGTTGTAAATAAATCTTATTGCTGTGAACAGGGTGACTATGAATGCATAGCCATGTATCTTCCAGTAGGCGAAATAAGGATGACTTCGGGAGATTATTATTGTTCAGACCCTCAAATTTCTGAAAACATAGTCATATGGAGAGGGAGAGATATTCACACTATGTATATATTCATGTGCGACCTGAGAAAGAACGGCCAGCCTGGAGGATGTTTGGTGAATGATGAGAAAATCCGGATAACGAACAGCCACAGTGTGGAAAATCAAAGAATTTACAAAAATTTTATTGTATGGGTCGAAGGTAACGACATTAAAATGTGCGACCTGAGAAAGAACGGCCAGCCTGGAGGATGTTTGGTGAATGATGAGAAAATCCAAGTCTCTAAAAGACAGTTACCTTATACAAAAGTTGCGATTGACGGGGGCATAATTGTGTGGTCAGGATGTGATAATTATTATACTGTGATATTCATGTGCGACCTGGCCAAGAACGGCCGGCCTGGAGGATGCCTGTCTTCAGACGAGAAAACTGTGGTTACTAACATAACACAAATCACTTCTGATAAAGGCTATATTATTCTCGATTCAATATTTCCGTCAATTTTTAAGAATGTTATTGTCTTTACAAAGTATACTGACTTCTACTTCAATGAGGACATTTACATGTGTGACCTGACAAAAAATGGCCAGCCTGGAGGGTGTCTGGAAACGGACAGCAAAACCAAGGTATTCTCAGGGCGTGTGTATGATGTCCCTTATATAAGCGGGGATATCATTGTCTGGATGGGTGAAAATGAGTTAACAACTTTAATGTGCAACTTGTCAAAAAATGGCCAGCCTGGAGGGTGTCTGGAAACGGATGAAAAATTGCGAATTAGCTCGGATGGTTCGTCCAACTCGAGAATTGCAATACATGGGAGTATAATTGTCTGGAAAAGTGATGACAATCATGCTCTATACATGTGCGACCTGAGAAAGAACGGCCAGCCTGGAGGGTGTCTGGAAACGGATGAAAAAACCCAAGTCAGTAAAACGAGTCGGTATGTTATAAACCCGGCGATATCTGACGATATTGTGGTTTGGAACGAACATGGCGGAATTTTCTATTACCCTATTAATTTGACTTCGAAAAAAATTGAGGACTGCATTGTCGCTGGCGATGAGGATGGAAACGGCTATGCAGATTGCCAGGATCCATTTTGCGGTGATGGTTCATATTGTAACAAAGAAAAAACAAAACAGTGCAATTTTGGTGAATGCACACCCCCCAATGTAATTCTGGGGTGCATGGTTTTGGACAGGGAAGGCACTACATATTATCTTGAAAAGGATTTGGGTCCGGGAGAGGTATCTCCATATTGCTTGAGAATCCGTGCGGAAGGGATAACGGTGGACTGCAAAGGCCATTCAATAACAGACGACTCGATGCTTGCTCCATTGATATTTTCCAATAAAGACTCTACAACAATCAAAAATTGCAACCTAAGAGCTTCCTCATATGAGCCCCCCAATCTCGAATTTGATAAGGGAGTGGGAATAAAATTGATGAGCAATGGCAATATCATAGATAACAATAGAATTGACAACAGCTATATAGGCATTGAAATCGATGGTGAATATAACAGAGTCATCAATAACCATCTCCATGGAAATGTCAAGGGGATTTTCCTGAAAAATGACAATAATGTCATCGAGAACAATGTGATAAAAATGGATGGCAAATACAAAGGAGACGGACTGGTTATTAACGACTGTCAATTCAATAAAATATCGAATAATAGGATTTCTCATTATAGCAATGGTATTGTGTTGAACAATGCTGGCAACACCTTGTTGTTGTGCGGGGAAGTTTTTGACAATTCCGCATATGATATTTACATTTCCGGGTGGGAAAGTAAAGGCATTTCATTAATTGGAACAAAGTATGCAAAGAAATATGTTGGTGCGGGGGCAGAGTTTACCGATTTTGGAGTATCATGTAGCAACATCAGGAATTCAAAAGACATGTCAAAGTATACGGAAAGAGAAGTCTTTTTAATCTCAGAAAAAAACTGGAAAGACATCATGTCTCTGGTTCCCCTGACTGTCTGGACAGGCAAGGAAGATTGCCGGAAAGGTTACGGGACTCCGGAGGGTGTTTGCGTTTATCCGTCTTTGATTTACCATGAAGAAAACAATTTCTTTGACGGCAACGAGCCGTCAAATTACAATGACGAAAACTACTATATGCTGGATCTGGGAACATATTGGCAGGAATTTGTTGCAAAAGAAAATAAAATCGCAAATCTGAGGCTGTATATGCTTCCCAATTACGAGACCAAATTTTACGTTGAAATTAGAGACTCTTCCGATAATCTTATCTTCAGATCCGATATCATTAAAATTGATTATGAATCATATGAGGTGGATATTCCTGTGTCTGCAAATTTAAGGATAGGAGAAAAATACAAAATCTTTATCAACATAATTGATATGTCAAATCCCGCCTATCCCGAAGAAGATTTAACTTTGTTGACAATCACCAATTCAGGTGAGTATTCTGCTGGAGAATCGAGTATTGGAAAAGATACCGATTTTACCTTCATGGTGGAATACACCCCCCAAGAGGCAACCGGGTACGATGTTGATTCTATAATATATTTCATGCAACAATTACCGCCAAGCAGACTGACCATTGTTGGCAGGGCTCCCCAGAATATTTTGAATTTGGTTGCAAGTTATCCGGAAAATAGCGTAGGAGCAGGACTGCAAGCACACCAAGTTCAGCAAATTACCCCATCGGATTATTTCTCCTACTGGAATGAAAAGGGGAAAATTGTTTATGTTGAAGATGATTATGAAAAGGCCCTGATGGCTGCAACATATGCCTCATTGCACAATTCTCCTTTGGTTGTGCAAGGATCTGTCCTTGATGATTCTGAAGATTGCGGCAACGATCCCTGCGTCTTCGATTCTAAGTATGTTATTTTGGTAGGAGATGTCGATTGCCCGGAAAATGCATTGTTTTGCGAAAAATCTGATATTGAAAAAAAGTATCTCGCGAGCATCGAGCTGGATAAAATAATTTTTGTTAACCCCGCCGATTTGGATATTTTTTATAGGCAAGAAGGCGGCTTTACTCCTGACAAAATTCCAGACCCCATTTACGACCTTTACGGCAAAACATCTTTGGCTGCGCCATTTCTGGCCAGCGCAAAGCATGAAATTATTATTTCTGCCGGTGGTGACAATTATGTAGAATTTGACAATTCGTTGAAAAGCAAAATAAATTCGTTGAAAATTTATCCCACATATCTGACAGTGATGGCGTCCCCTTTGGCAATTCCTTATAAAACAAATATCGGACACGCCATAGATACAACGGAGTATGCGGACTTTAACTCAGATAAGCATCCTGACGTTGGTGTCGGCAGAATCCAGGGAATGACAATCTCAGACGTTTCAAGCTATATTGCAAGGGTCCTGTTTTATGACAATCTTGAGAAGTCGACAGGCACGAAATTCGTTGCAGGCGGACTCAGCTGGGACAAACAAGAAAAAAGG
This sequence comes from uncultured archaeon, assembly GCA_964399875.1. Lineage (GTDB taxonomy): Archaea > Aenigmatarchaeota > Aenigmatarchaeia > QMZP01 > QMZP01 > CAYNRQ01. The sequence continues at coordinate 12,598 of CAYNRQ010000002.1, read as the reverse complement.
CCGCTCGATGTTGCAAATGAGTTTGCGAAAAGGTTCAAGGAGGCCGGTTTTGATTCAACCTGCGGGCTGTATGTTGCCGACGACTACTGGAGTGATGATTATATTTGTGCTGAAGGATATGATTCATCAGACTGGGCCGATCAGCATCTGGTTGTTTGGATTGACCACGGTGGCACGAACTATGCGGGAATAACGAGCAGTGAGATGCCCCTTTTAAAGAGTTCCGTGATGTTCAGCAAGGCGTGCTCGACATGTGCAAGCTATGACAAGGATTCTTTCTGCAATTCTGCTTTAAGAAAGGGTGCCATAGCATATTACGGCAATGTTTGGCCATCTTTAACAATAGACTGGAAAGTTGTCGGGGTTTTGAATGGGTTGTATTATAATAAGTTGTCAACAGGCCTTGCCCTAAAGAATTTTTTTCATTCCAACCCCGTCTATGATTACCATCTTACGACTATGTTGCTTGGAGACCCAACGCTTGAAATAAATCCACCGTATTCATTAAGCATGCCTTTGGAGGATGTGTTATGAAAATAAATATTTTAGTGGTTTTGGTCACTTTGGCCTTTTTCATTGCGATCTTTTCGGCCCAGTCGCAGGCCATGATCTTAATAGATATTGATACACCTCCACACCCGCTCGTTGACAGAGCATCATTTAACTATACTATTTTGTCCGATGAGAACATGTTAATCACCTATTCTGCCGGTATAGAATGCCCTTCCGCCCCTTTTCAGGAACACGAAATAAAAGAAGCCCAAATCAAGATCGGTATCCCCCTTCACGATGAGTATCATTATTACTTCGTTACCAAGGACATAGAGCCCCAAACATGCAAGGCCGTTGTGTCAATACTGAAGCCAATAGAGCAAACTGAGGAAAGGAATTTTGGTATATTTATAGAGCCAAGATTTGAATTCTCCGTCCAATTCTGCAAAGACAGAGAATGTAAAGAAAAATCAAAGACTTTTGTCAAGAATGAGGAGGTTTTTATCAGGTTTCTCTCCAATCTCGATAACCCCGAGGTTGCCTCAAGAATAAGTTTTCCAGATGGTTCAGAAATGGATATATCTATTCCTAGTTCAATAAAAACTTCCAAAATCGGCACGTACGAATTGCTGGTTGCGGCAGCGAAATCCGGTTACAAAACCATAACCAAGAAATTGCAGTTCGCTGTTTTGGAAAAAGATGTCAGCATACCCGGATATATACACTGCAATGGGAACGGCGTTTGCGCGAATATGGAAAATCATCAGAACTGCCCGCAGGACTGCCCTTCCGGTTCAGCCGACGGGATTTGCGACAAGGTTGCAGACGATAAATGCGACCCTGACTGCCCCTATGGTGACGACTCTGACTGCAAAGTGCCGGTTGAGGTAATTGTTGTAATAGTTGTCATGGTGATGGCAGTGCTCGCTGTTTTGTTCACCTACAAAAGAGGGGGCAAATCTTCTGATGCTGAAAGAGCATGGAAAGAACTGGAAAATAAGTATTCCTGAAAAGGCAAATCGTTGCATCAAGATGTTATGATATCGTTACGGAAATGCAGGCGGCTCTTTTGCAATTTCAGGGAACTCCGGCAGATCAGAGCTTCTTTCTTCAATGCAAGTGCAGTTTGACTGGCACTTGCCCGGACATTCAGCATCATCACTACCGTCACATTCTTCAAAACCTTCCCTTAAAGGGAAGGATTAAGGAGTTCAGGAATTGGTTCAATTGTGAGCGGTTCCATGGGGGGATAAATGACATTCCTGCTGAACTATACAAGTGTAACGTTGGAAACTTTACTTAACAATTTGCAAAACCTTATAAATGTAATTCCTTTCTTATTATTAAGTATAAACAAAATCAAGGTTTACAATGGGTTACACACTAATACTGACAGAAAAGCCTTCGGCTGCAAACAGGATAGCTTCTGCGTTGGCAGAGGACGGTGTTAAAAAATTTAGTAAAAATAAGGCTCCTTATTATAAAATAAAAAGAAAGGGGAAGGATATTGTTGTGGTTCCTGCTGTCGGTCACCTCTTTGTTTTGAATCAGAAAGGGCCCAACATGAAGTGGACATATCCTGTTTTCTCTGTGGAATGGAAACCCACATTTACGGAAAAAAACAATCAATGGGCAAAGAAATACTATAATAACATAGAGACGCTGGCCAGGGGTGCAGATGAGTTTGTAGCAGCCTGCGATTATGATATAGAGGGTTCCACTATAGCCTTCAATATATTCAGGTTTATATTCAATACCAAGGACGGGAAAAGGATGAAATTCTCCACCCTGACTACTCCTGATCTTATTTACGCTTTTGAGCATGCTTCTCCACACCTGGATTTCCCGCAGATAGAAGCTGGCTTAACAAGGCATCAGCTTGACTGGTATTTTGGAATTAATTTAACAAGGGCACTGACACTGGCTTTGGAACGTGTGGGTGGCTACTGGACCCTGTCTACAGGCAGGGTTCAGGGTCCTACATTAAAGATACTGGAAGACAGGCAGAGAGAGATAAAGAAATTCATTCCAAAACCGTTCTGGCAGATACAGCTTGAAGGTGTGATAGACTCCAAGAAGATAACAGCCCTGCATGTTAAAGACAAGTTCTGGGAAAGGGATGAAGCAGATAATATTTATAAAAAATGCAAGGGTAAAGACGGTGCAATATCAGAGATTGAAAAAAAGCAGCAAAAGCAATATCCACCTTTTCCATTTGATTTAACAAGCCTTCAAAGGGAAAGTTATAACCATTTCGGATATTCACCCAAAATGACCCTGGACATAGCACAAAACCTTTATGAGATGGCATTGATATCCTATCCGAGAACATCAAGCCAGAAGCTTCCTTACAAGATAGGCTACAGGAATATACTGGAAAAACTATCAAAACAAAAGGGTTACTCTGAATTATGTTCCAGGCTTCTTTCCAAGAGAATATTAAAACCCAATGAAGGCAAGAAAACAGACCCCGCACACCCTGCAATATTTCCTACAGGCAATACACCCAAAAAACTAAACTCCTATCAGAAAAAGGTGTATGATTTAATAGTTAAAAGATTCTTCTCTGTTTTTGCTGATCCTGCCCTAAGGGAATTGATGAGGATTATTATAAGCATAGAGAATGAGAAATTCATTGCGCACGGTGCGAGAACAATAGCGCCAAACTGGATAGAATTCTACAGACCATATTCCAGGTTCAAGGAGATTATTCTGCCTGAGCTGAAGAAAGGTGAAAAGGTTGATGTCAAAAAACTGGACATGCTGGAAAAGGAAACAGAGCCCCCAAACAGATTTACACAAGCAAGTATATTAAAGAAAATGGAGGAATTGAATCTGGGAACAAAGGCCACAAGGTCCCATATACTTCAGACACTGTACGACAGGGGATACATAAATGACAGATCTATTAATGTCACTGAGCTTGGTGAATCAGTTATAATTGCCCTTGAAAAATACTGCCCTGAGATAATATCGGTTGATTTGACAAGGGAGTTTGAACAGGAAATGGAGGCTATACAGCAGGGTAAAAAGAAAAGAGAGGACATAATAAAAAAGGCAGAAAAGGAAATAGAAAAAATCCTTGAAAACTTCAAGAAGAATGAAAAATGGATAGGTAATGAAATACTGGAGGGAGTTAAAAAATATGAAGAGAAGATGCATAACATAGGCAGGTGCGAATGTGGCGGTGAGCTCAGTATAATACATTCAAAGAAAACAGGAAAAAGATTTGTTGGATGCAAGAATTATCCAAAGTGCAACAATTCCTATCCTTTACCTCAGCATGGTTATATCACTGTTCTGGGCCAGAAGTGCCAGAACTGCGGCTTATTTCTTGTTTCTGTCAAGACAAAAGGCAAAAGGCCCTGGAGGCTCTGTGTAAAGTGCGGATTTGCAATCAAAAAGAAAAAAGCGAAAAAATAGCTTTTTAAGTTTTTTTGTTTATTTTTTAAATATGATAACATTCACCTCGTCATTATATTTTGTGCAACAGGAGGTTTCATAGATGGCAGAAGTGAAAAGGGACTATGTGAGGTTACTGAATAATCTGCAGAATGAGCTGAATTCTGCAGAAGATATTGATGATCTTAGAGCAATAAAGGACAAGAGTGAACTTCTTATAGAGGATATAAACAATAAGATAACAGAAATAAGCGATCATATATCAATAAGATATGATTGTCCGGTGGTTATAGGTGGTTTGGCAGTCATGGGGGGATTGGGTGTTATAGGTTATTTATATATTTCTGATGTTGGAGTTATAAGGGCTGTCTCAGGGTTTGTTTCTAACCTTATTTTAAATTATGCGAATCCCGGGCATGAAGGCTACTACACAGAGACAGTGGATGGTTTTACAAACCTATTCTCAAAAGGAGCGGGCACTCTTTTAGGTTTTCTGGGTGGTTCTTTTATTTATGGAAAAATAGAAAACCTTGCAGGTGACATAAAAAAAGAGCACATTGGAAGCAGAACAAAGGATCTGCATTCATACAAATCAAGGTTTGGAGAAGTTCTCGGGAAAGTAAAAACAAGGATGAGAGAGAAATACGGCCTTTAATAATCAACCGGCTTCAGTCTGGCCCAGGCCAGTGGCCTTCCCATTCCTCATGCAGGGCTTCTAATTCCATTGCTCCACCAATGAGTGAGGATGCTACCATAATAGCTCCTGCAACCCATGTGCTGCCTCCGGAGACAAACCCAGATACTATAAAGCCGCCTATAGCAACAAATATACCGGTCCCTTCTAGGAATTTTATCCATCCGCCCCTCTCATCAAAGCAGTAGTTATGACCGTCTATATCATTGTTCTTTTTTATATCTGTTATTGCTATTCCGTCTATCTTGCACTTCTCTGCTGCATAGGTCTCAAAGTATCCGTCATAATCAGAGTCAACAAGGGTTTTAACGCCTGTTGGAAAGCTTATCTTTAAACGGTCTGTTATATCATCATCATTTTCATCCAGCTGCTCTACCTCATATTTCCTTTCTCTGTATATGCGACTTATGACATCATTCACAGGTGTTTTGCTTATGACCTCAATATCCCTCATATTCCTTTCAGGCCCCCAGTCATAGTTCTGGTAATAGCCTGAAACAGTGCTCATATCAAGCAAGCAGCTTGGTTCTGTATCTTTCAGGTTCCAGCTTATACCTAGTTTTGTTTTATTGTCTTTTGCTTTGCAGGTTGTTATCTTGGTTTCTGAATTATAGCTGTAGGTGTAACATTCAATAATAAGTCTTTTCACATTCATTGTATTAATATAACAAGGTGAGACAAGGTGCATATCTGTCCTTCTTTCAACGCTCATAACGCCACCCAGAGGACCAGGGTCCCATATAATTAGAACAGGTCTGCCCTTTCCGTCATCAGACATCTCTGTCCTGCTTATGGGATCGTATTCCTTTGCCATTGCTGTGACTATTGCATTCCCGTTCCTGTCGCTGACCCTGACCTCTGTCATGCTCTCTGCTAACCTTAATGCATACACGCTACCACTGACAATCATACCCTTTACAATAAATCTTGATGCGCCCTTCTTGATCAATCTTTCAAGTATCCTTTTATGCAATTTCTCACCAATAACCACCTTCTTGATATACATATACAGTCCTTTTGTTAGACTAGGGCTTTTCAATATTGAATTCTCCACCACTTCCTGGGCCGTTTTCCTCGGTAAACCCCGCTTCACCCATGATTCAACAGCCTCTTCTGCTACCTCTTTTAATAATGCCCTTTCTGCTGCTTCTGATGCGATTCTTGAGGTGAGCTTCGGTATGAACTTTGCACCGGCCTTAACATGCTTTAAGGCCTTTATAGGAGGTATGGATGTTAATATAATAAGCCCTGCAGCCAGTTTCCAGTCTCCCTTGAATGTCCATGTGTCCTGCTCCATTGGAAAGTTCTGCCAGTAAAACAGATACTTTGGGTCCCCATTAAAAATCACCCAGTCCTCGGCATTAGTAACAACTTGGGGCAGCTGGAAGTTCCTGACCTTGGCATTTGAATATGGGGGATAATAATCAGCCAGCTTTTCCAGGCAGTATGTCTTCTTGTGCTTTGCACCATCCCCAGGATAGACATTTGTCTGTTCTCCAAACAACTCAACCTCGTTTTTGAAATGAATCCATAGGTGATCATCATCAAAATAGTTCACAGCATCCTCAAAGAAATCAAGGCCTTTCTTGTATCTGTATTCTGGATTTTTCTTGCTGTTTGCCTTGAGAAGACGCTCAGCAAGGTAATCAAAGGCCGGGTCATTGCCGTGCGAACGCCTGTATCCCCTGTAATAAGCTAACTCTTTTGCATCCCCGTCCCTGCTGTCCTTCCACTTCCATTTTCCATCCTGAAAAACATAATAAACATCAGCTACACCCAGGGGATCGTCTTCATCGTATTGTATATAATCCAGATTGTTGTAATCCCCTGCAATATCATTCAGGCAGTATATAGGGTCATCATGTTCAACCTTAATATTATCCTTCCCATCTATCCATATTCTGATCCAGTCATCGTTTTCGTATTTTGCCCCGTTGTCCAAAACAGAGGCTATAACCCTTATCCCGTTTCTGTAGCTGTTTTTGTTTTCTGGTTTTTTCAGCGCCGTGATTATGTCCTTTGGTGCATTGTCCAGTTTGCCAAATATGTCATCTGGCAATGATTCCAACGGCTGATAATCCTCATATTTATCATCACCTGTTCTTCGGGCAAGGTCATAACTCTTGAATTGCCATTCATGCCCGTTAAACCAGAACCACAGATTGTCGGATTTATAACCTATCCATGGATAGTCCTCTTCATACATGATCTCAAGGTATTTGCCGCCGTGTTCCTCTGTTGTATATGTCGTGTCCTTGAATGTGTGCTCCATTGCCTCTGGCAATGACCCCAACAGTGAATCGCCTAAATCATTATCTGCAAATGCTATAACAGAACCTGTCACGCCATTAAACCCAGGCCTGGGTGCACAATCACCCGGTGCGCAGCAAACAAACTTTACTGTGTTGCCTGTTTTGTATTCCTCCATGATGCTCTTATCAGGGCAGTACATGCCTTCTGATGGTTTGCAGAATTCATATCCCCTTTGTTTGCATACATTGTCTGCATCGGCCTCTTCTATGGGCGGACCTTCCATCACCTCACTCATTGCCTCGCTAACAGTAGTCGCACTCTGTCTGCTTATCTCTGTATAGGGGCTCTCTTCTTCTTCAAGCCCGCACCATTGAGGGTTACTTAAACAGAACTTGTCATAAAGGTAGCTTAAACCGCCTGTTATGTGGAGAATAAAAGCAAAAAGGCCAAGCCCTATAAAAAATACAGCAGCGTATTTTATCAAACCCCCTGTCAGCAGCTCATAACCCATATATTAATTATGTTTTTTCAGGTTTATATTTATGGATTTTTAATAATTAAACATGGCACGGAAGTGGACAAAAGAAGAAAGGAAGGGACACCTGCGTGAGAAATTCTATCCGCTCAGGGAAAAGATGTTTATGTGTCTGGCCGTGGTTGTGGTATTTGTTGTGCTGCTTTCCCTTCTGTTCTATGCTGTGCATGCAGGTGCTGGAGCAGGCTGGATAATAATCCTGCTCATAATAATTATAATAATGGTGCCTGTTGCTGCATTTCTTATAGATTCTGTATTCTATGAAACAGAATAAAGACCATTAAGCCTTTTTATTGCCCTTAGTTTTTCTGTGCTACCAAGCCTGGCCTGTTTTACGCCATCTCTAAGAATGCCTATGCTTCTGTCATATGTTTCTCTGTCCACCGGATAGGGAATTCCGTCCTTGCCGCCGTGGCTGAAGCTGAATTTTACAGGGTCCTTCCAGCTCGGTGGTTTGCCATAAACAAGATCAGAAACCAGGGCAAGTGCCCTTACAGTTTTTGGGCCAAGTCCAGGCACACATAAAAGCTCTTCATAGTTTTTTGGTTGAAGTTCATATGCTTTCTGAAGGGTTTCCATGTTCTTTTTGTGCATATTAATTATATAATGGCTCCTGGGCATATTCAACAGCTTTTGCTTGTTTGTGAAGTCCAGAATGTTTGACTGGCCTGAGAAAAGCCTGGCCAGTTTTTTTGGATTATCATTAACCATATCAACACTTTGTTTCCTGGCTTCTTTGCTATTACTGGACGTCATGTCCAATACCTCTTTTTCTTTCCTATCACCAGATATACCTGAGTGGGGTTCATCAACAAAGCTTTCCAGACCGGAAATCCAGTGGTATCTTCTTGCATATCTTTTTCCGGTGTTAAGGCCTTGCTGAATCACTGTCCATTTTCCCTTTTCAGTGAAAATAAAAACATGATGATAAAGCTGGTATCCATCCTGCAGGGCAGTATTATCTACCTTGGCAGACATCCTGCTTGAATAAACAAGGCCTTCTGTACTTTTTGTGCTTAAGCAGAGGTCCATGGCTTTATTCTCTATCTCATGGGGTGTTCTCCTGGACATGCTGCCTTTTCCACCACAAACAACCAGACCCAGGTCCTTTCCTTTAAGGCCTTCCTTTAAGGCCCCTGTAACAGTAGTGGTTAATCCGCTTGAATGCCAGTCAAATCCAAGAACGCAACCAAACGCCTGAAACCAGAAAGGATCTGCCAGCCTTTTTAGAAATTCATCCTTCCCGTACTCCAAAACAATAACCTCGGATATTTCACCAGCCAGCTTAACCATTCTTTTAAAAAGCCATTTGGGGGCCTTGCCCCAGTGCAGAGGAAGATTAGCAGTGCCGCTTTTCAGAGCCATGAATATATTAATATAATTAAGATAAAATTATTTTTATTATAATTATTAACTTTTTTATACAATAGCATTCTATGTGGAAATAAAGGATATCAACATATATCTTATATTTTATTTCTAAACACAATATTTTCTGGCGTGGGTATATATTTTTGTTAAAAAAGAGGGAGAAATGTGTAAATAAGTTATCATTGACCGTTGTGGGTTTAACTATCATTAATTTCCTGTTTTCTTTGTGGATGGCAGTTCTAACGTTTTTGTTTGGGGATATTTTTACCCCCATAAACTTTTAATTATTATTACCTATGCACCCTGCTGGCTCTCAAGAATTATCCTTTTTATTTCAACAGGCTCTTCCTTCTTGGCCCTTACTCCCTTTCTCAAAAGAATTAATCTCTTCTTGGGTCCTGGAACAGAGCCCTGCAAAAGAATATAATCACCCTTTATCAGGCCGTAATTTAAGAAACCGCCTCTGGGATTAACCTGGGCATCCTTAACATTTCCTATTTTTAGAATCCTCTTGTTGTATTCTGTTCTTGTCTGAAAACCTAACTGGCCTGCCATTGCTACTGTGTTGGGCCTTACCCTTGCAACATTCCTTGGTGCCAGAACACCTATGTGCCGTCTCTTCTTCATATGTTTTCTGCCCCTTATCTTAACGCCAAACCTCTTAACAACGCCCTGATAACCCTTTCCCTTTGAAACAGATCTGACATCAACAAACTCACCTTCCTTGAATATCTCGCTGGGTTTTATCTCACTGCCAAGCCTTTGTTTGGCATAGTCCAGTTTCTGCTTCATATCACCGCCCAGCGAAACCTCAAACAGTTCTGGTTTTTTCTTGCCAATACCAGATTCCCGTGGTTTTGTGTGAACCAGTAGTCTTATATCTTCTATATTGTCCAGCTCACCTTCCAGTGCCGCAAAGCTTGTGGCCTTTTCTGCCTTCTTAGGAACGCATGTCTTTCTCTTAAGGTCCTTGGATATATTATCCGCCCAGACCAGACCAGCACCCGCCAGACCATGCTCTTTTTTCTTATAGGTCTTTATTCCGCACACAACAAGTGAAGGGCAGTCCAAAACAGTCACAGGGACTACTATCTCCTCTCCCTCTGTTACAGAGCCCTTTCTGTTATCATTAAAACAGATCTGTGTCATCCCGGCCTTGTAGCCAGCGAAATCCAAAGGGACAGCATCCCTGACCTCGGGATGGGACTTTACAGTAGCATAAATCCTCTTTGCTCTTTTCTTGGGCCAGAATGCCCTGGAACCTGCCCTGGGTTTGCGTCCCTTAGCCATAGCATCTCTTTACAGGAGTTACTGTTTTCCCAGAACTATAGGGAAGAAACAGACAACTCCTGTCTCCTTATCTATACCCTGCGGCCACGCCGACCTCCTTTTTTACGGGTGGAATCATGTGGTACTGGGGTTACATCCTCTATTTTTCCTATCCTTAGGCCTGATCTTACAAGGCTTCTTATTGCTGGTTGGGCACCTTCTCCTGGTATCTTTTTCTTATGTCCTCCCGGAGCCCTTATCTTTAGATGCACACCGGTTATGCCTTTGGATAAGGCCTCTTGTGCGACCTTTCTTGCTGATTTCATCGCAGGAAATGCAGCACCCTTGTCCTTGTCCCGGTTTGTTATCATACCACCAGAACATATAGAGATGGTCTCTGCCCCTGTTATATCGGTTATGTGGATTATCGTGTTATTAGTAGAAGAATATATGTGAGCTATACCCCATCTGCCTTTGGGTTGATTGCTTCTCATTTCTATTCTTTTTCTGTTCATTATTTGCCACCTTTCATCTTATTCCCGTACCACTCTACCTTGTTCTCCTCTTCTGCTGTCACAAGGTAGGATGGGCTTGTTGTTTTCTTTTTATCAATGCCAACATGTCCATGAACAATCAGCTGTCTGGACTGCTTTATATTGCCACACATTCCCCTCTTGAAAACTATTGTCTGCAGCCTTCTGTCCAGAATATTGTCTATCTTTAAGGCCAGGATATCATCCAGATCATTATTCTTGGAAAGCAGGCCAAGCTTTATCATTTTGTCCAAGAGTATCTTCTCCTTTTCCTCGTTTTTAACAGCAATAAGATTCCTTGCCCTTTGCCTGAATTTTCTCAGCACTTCCTGGGCCATCCACAGTTCTCTTTTTTTCTTTAATCCATACTTCCTTACTATATCCTTTTCCTCCTTTATCTGAGCAGAACCCCATGCCTTTTTTGGCCTCTTAAACTTCTTTCTTATCCTTCTCATTTCTTACCACCTTTGCCTGGTTTTCCCTTTGATCTGCTCACACCAACAACCTTGCCCTTTCTGAAGGATCCCCTTGTTCTCTGGCCTCTCACAGGAAGGCCAATGGCATGCCTGACTCCCTTGTATGTCTTCAGCTTCTTCATCTCGTTTATATCCATTTTAGTGGTTAGTTCTAATTGTGAAGCTATAAGATGTTTGTTTTTTCCGTCCACAGGATCTTTTTTTCTGTTATACATCCAGAGAGGTATATTGAACTTCTCCGGATTCATTATAATATCCTCAAGTGTTTTTAATTCATGGTCAGAAAGATCACCTAGTCTTTTATCTCCAAAACTGCAAACATTAGCTACTGCATTGCTAAACATAAAGCCGACTCCCCTTATCCTTCTTATAGCCGCTTTAACAGGCTTTGTTGCATCCAGATTCGTCTCCGCCAGCCTTATTATATCCTCGGCTCTTAACTCTCCTCTTCTGGCCTTCTTTGGTTTTTCCACAGGCCTTTTTTCAGGCTTTTTTTGGACTTCCTTTTTTATAGCTTCCTCTGTCTTGGGTTCGGATTTTTCCTTTTTATTTTGATCTGCCTTTGCTTTCTGGACAGCCTTTTTCTCTACCATACACAACGCCTTCCGAAAGGTTACGAGCCTTTATATGAACCGGTGATGTCAGACAATATCAGATGCTATATGCCAGTTAAGATTGCTAGCTTTTTGGCTCGGTTTCCTATAATGACCGCTAGAAAAAGCACTAACGGTCATACCCCACACGAATTCCGTGAAGGATCATTTGACTATACAATTAAATAATTAATTAAGTATATAAATGTTTACTTCCACGGCTGTATCAACTTAATTCCGTAATTTTCTGAAAAACTTTGACTTTTTCTGTCGTTTTTATTGAATACTCGAAATTGTAAAAACCGATATCAACAAACGGTTTTTACGGATCTCAAACGGTTAATTGTTTGAGAGTAATTCCGCATAGTGACTGGTGAATGTTAGCGATTGCCTTGTTTGGAACCACCGGTCAGAGACAGGGGAATTCTGATTTAAATTGGCAGAGCCACTTCCACCTATTCCTGCGTAGTCTCACTGGCCTCTCTCGGTTTTCTGTAACCATTAGGCATCTGGTCTGGTATGTAAGTCCCAAGACCAAAGTTGTCGGTATTCTCAGCAGTAACCAAGACGGGCAGCTCTTCAATTTGAACTCCTCCTAGTGCTCTGCTTTTGTACTCAGGTCCTTTGTCTTCGATCATTTCCACACCCCCTATTATGAAACACCGGCCGGGTATGGAGATTCATCAAGGCCGAGAAGCAACAAAGCAGAATCAACACACCCGGCAACACAGCTAACAAATCAATACTTATTTCCTACGTTATTTGACCATGTATGTGCTGGGTGCATAGGTATTATTTAGGCCAGGGGGTTTATAAAATTATGCTGGGTGTAAAGTAAACTTTCTAATATATCCCTGCATCCAAATATAATGCATGAAGACATTAATCTGCTCTTTCACCTTTTTTTTCTTAGTGCTCTTGCTGTTTTCTGCAGCCACAGCCCAGCCATGCAGCACAGGGGCGGATGATCCGGCTGTAAA
>CAYNRQ010000001.1:0-45590 GCA_964399875.1 uncultured archaeon | reverse complement strand
AGCGATTGCCTTGTTTGGAACCACCGGTCAGAGACCGGCGGAATTCTTATTTAAACCCTTAGTCTAATCTTTTATCTTCTGGGGAATAATATGTGGAAAATTTCTGAAGAAGAGCTGGAGAAGCTAAAGGGTTTTCTGGAAACCAGTGGTAAGAAGTTTCTGTTTTACCATGCAGATGCTGATGGCATATGCTCTGCTGCATTGTTTTTGAAGTTTTTTGATGGGTTTGAGGCAAAGCCGAGGGAAGGGCCCATGATGCGGAATGAGTTTGCTGACCAAATTATAAAAGAAAGACCTGTTCTGATTGTTTTTCTTGATCTGCCTGTGGACCAGGAATGGAAGAAAATTGTTAGAATAAAAAAGGGAATCAGGGGGGTTAGGATTGTTGTTATAGACCACCACATATTTGAGAAAAACCTGAATTCTGAAAGGATCCTGCACATAAACCCAAAGTTTCAGAGTGATGTGTATCTGCCTGTCAGCTACATTATGTACAGGGTTTTGGAGAGGATGGGGAAGGGTTTAAAAGGAATGGAATGGATAAGCTGCATGGGTGTTATTGGAGACTATGCCTTTAAAAGCTGCAGGGGTTTTTTGGACAAGTGCAGGAATGAGGACGTGGATAAGGGTGTGAATCTGATCTCTTCTGCTGTTACATTTAAGGGATCTAAGGGTGCTGGCAGGGTTCTTGAGATTCTGGTAGAGTCAAAGGGGATTAAGAAGTTTATAAAAATAAAGGAATTAAAAGTGTGGAAGAGAAAGGTGAACAAGGAGATCAGAAGAATTATGGATGCTTTTGAGAGGGGAAAAGAGGTTTATCAGGACGCGGGGCTTATTGTCTTTGAGATAAAAAGCAAGCTGAACCTGGCCTCTGTTATATCCACTATACTTTCTGAAAAGTATGAGAATGATGTAATTATAATAAGGAAAAAGTCAAAGGCAGGGTGGAAAGTATCCGTCAGATGCCAGTCAGGGGCGGTGAATCTTAATAGTCTTATGAAGAAGTGTGCTGGACCCGGGGATTCTGCTGGAGGTCATGTAAAAGCGGCTGGCGGTGTTATAAGGGACTGGACAGGATTCAAGAAAAGGGTGATAAAGGAGCTGTCAGGTTGAGAGTGTGGATGGTTTTCCGAACAAACCGGTCCCAAGATAAAGTGCGTCTGCGTGTGTTAGATCCTCAGCTTCTAGGGGAAGGGAATCAAGTGCAGGTTCTCTGGCATCTTGGGCTGTTTCTATTACTCTCATAAGATAAGCATGACGGCATGCTTCACATTCTGTTAGTATGTGTCTTCTGAGGTTTATTTTTAGCTGCTCCGGGGTTTTTCCCCATGCTGTTACAAGGGGTGCTTCTCTTTGTCTGTCTGCATATTGCACGCATTCGTGTCTATGTTTTCTTTTTGCCAGAACCCTGGGTTCGATTCCCATACTTTTTGCCATGGTCTGGATGCCTGGGTTTGACTCTATATCTTCTATAGATGGGGGTTCCTTACCTAGGGCTTCATATTTTTCAGGGAAAGCAGCGTATTTAAGCAAAACACCTAGATTCTCTCCTGGGCATGGATAATCGCCTGGCATACAGTGATATTATAGCTGAGCCTTTTATAAAGTTATGCCCAAAAGAATGCCGTGTTAAAATCCTATGGATACGTGCCGAAGAAGAAGATGCTCCTTGATTTCATAAACCATCGCAGCAATGGCTGAGAATGTACCATAAAAGGTCTGTCAGCGAATCAAGGAACTCCGTTGACAAGAGAGTGTTCCCAAGGCCGTTGCTTAAGAGGATAGATTGCAGAAGGCATTTCGAAGGATACATAAGGGCATGCAGGTACAATGTCAGGCAGCTTGTGCACGTCCATTACGTTAATAGATTAGATGTAAAATGGCTGAATAACAAGGCATCATGAATTATGTCTCAAAGCCCCCGTGGTTGCATAACCAAGAATAAGTGGTCCTTTTCATAAGGGTCCAGTGTTTTTTTCTCCAGGATCTTAAAGGCCTTGGATAGTTTGGCCTCTTCTTGTTTGTAGACCTGGTGGGGGTTTTTAGTGACGTCTATGCTTCTGGATTTTATGGCTATCATAGCATGACCGCCTGGTTTCAGGAAGGCCCTTGAGTTTCTTATCATTATCTCGCTCTGGTCGTTTGTTGCCACGTCCTGATATATCAGGTCAACCGGTTCTATCCAGCTGTATGTTTCCGGTTTTCTGGCATCGGCAAGAATAGGAACTATATTGCCTCTTTTTTCTGCCACGGGATTGAGGTCCCGGATGGAGCGCTCTGATATCTCTATGCCGTAAATAACACCGTTTGGGCCTATTATATCTGAAAAAAAACTTGATGTGTATCCATTGGCAATGCCCAGGTAGAGAATCTTCATGCCCTGGCAGAGAGGGAAGGTCTTAAGGCCCCTTGTAATAGCAGCGCATGCCTTGGACCTGTTCGGATCCCAGACCCTGTACTCTGTTTTGTTTATTCTGATTAGCTGTTCTGTAAAACTCTTGAAACCAGGGGCCATGTTTTTTGTAAGGATCATGCTCTTGTGCTTCCAGACATGGGAAAAGATGTGTTTCATAATTATATTTAGAACAACCATATTAGTTTTTAGCAAACCTTTTCATGTCATTTTCTGTATATCTCATTATCCCTGGCTTTGGGCGTCTCCATATGTATGCCGTCTCTCCCCTGTATTCCCCAAGACCATGGATATTTTCTCCAAAAAGCAAAAGGTCATTCCGTTTAAATTCTGCATCCACAGCTATATTGTTATTGCATTCTGAAAGGCTTTTTCTGAATCCATGCAGTTCAGAATCCTTCACATCTACCCTGCTGTGGCTTGTTGTTTTGTTTTTGGATTGCAGGAATGCTGTAATAATCGTTGAGTATGGCTGGGATTCCTCACCAAAACCATAAACAATAACTGGCAGGTTGTTTGCTGTTAGATCTAGAAGTTCACCCTGTATATCCCAAACAAAGTTAAACATATCTCTCTCATTTTCTGTCATTCTTTTTCTTTCTATGCCCATTTTTTTTAGTAAGGAATACGCCCTTGAATCTGCTCTTAGTGCATACCACAGAAGGTGTGGTATAAGAATGGCTCTATTCATCGGTACCACTTAATTCAAGTAATAATTCTTCGAATTCCAGCATTGGTTCATTGTCTTCTCTTTCTCTATAGGTTGGGTATTTGGATGCTGGCAGGATCTTCCCCTGAGATATTAGTTTTTTTAAATACGCTCCTCTTGTGACATGCTCTGGATTAAAAGGAAACATTGAAAAATCAAGCACGCCTGAGGCATCGGCTAATCCACATAATATTATATCCTTGTCTTTTGCACCAACATATCTCAAGCATTCATATATTGTCATTACTGTTGTTGCCTCTGATGTTGTGTCATCAAAAACAACATATTTGTATGGTCTGCCTAGGCTTTCTATAGCTTTCTTTATTTTTGCTAATGATGGCCTTACAACCCTAGCAAAACCCAGATTTCCTCCTCTTGATTTCTCCACAAGCATAGGCATTTTTATGTATGCTATACCTCGCCCTGTTAATCCTTTTTCGATTGTATATTCTCCTATCTTGACTGCTCCGTGTTCTGTTGGTATATAGAGCAATGGTTTTCCCTGTATTCTCTGGTCTACCTGAGAAGCCAAGTAATCTCCTGTTTCATCTCTCATGGCTTTTGTGAACTCTCTTAATGCTTCTTTGCGAGACATGTTTATCACTCCAGGAATCTTACATGATCTACTTCGTAATCATTATCTCTATCAAGGCCCATTACCACCCTGATCAGGTCTTGGTCTCTTTCACCTGTGATGAGTTTGTCTGTGTTCTGGGTCAGGGCTATTATAGCGGCCTTTGTCCCTCTTGACCTCTTTCCTGCCAAGAGGAGTATCTTCTTTTTTTTGTTGAATGGGTTTGTTGTTATCAGAATGATACCAGATGCTAGATTTGTGTATGTTTTGTTTGTTGGTTTGGAAACAATTGCCCATTCGTTATCGTGATCGAAAAAGACAGGTAGATCCTGGTTTATCTTGTCCACAACAGTGTTGTGTTTTGGGTTTCCTATAAGGATTAGGTTATCTTTCAGATCCTCTTTCTTTACTTGTGTATCGAAAATGTAGCAGGGAAACTGCGGTTTTTTTATGAAGCTGCCCAGAAAGTGTATGAGATCTGCCACATGAACACTGTCGCTTGCGCGTGAATCATGTCTTCCATGCTCATGCGGGTTACCAACGATTATCTTTGCGTTAAGTTTCCCGTTCTTTATGAAAGGATAGAGAAATCTCTCTACTTTCGGGTTTTTTGTTTTTATCTGGTTTTCCAGAGGATAACCATCATCATAAAGTTTTGTTGCAACCACAGGTGAAATCACGTCGTATATCTTGGCTGTCATGCCGTATCTCTTTTCTGTTCTTATCTGCTTTATTATGCCTGATTTTTCCAGTCTTCTCAGGTGGTAGTAGATTTTCTGCTCATGCTGGTTCAGTTTTCTGGAGAGATCCATGGCACAGCCGGGCTGCTTTGCAAGCTCTGCCACAACCTTTAGGCACAGATCAGAACCGAATATTGACAGGTTTTTTGGATTCACCAGTGTGGATTCATAGGCCACCGGCTTTCCTCCGTTGTGATCTATGAGCTGAGTATCCATAATGACACCTTTTTCCCACTTTTCCCATATTTTGGCATTTTGCATACAGAAATTAGCACTAAGCTTTATAAACTTTTATTATTTTTCTTGTATTATTACAAGAATTCTTTTATTTTTAAAAATATTTTTTTATAATAAAAAATTTTTTATAAAAGAATCCCTATTGACATTTGCATGTTCGTTCAGGTTTAACAAAATCTGTTTTTAGGTACTACTTATAAATCTTGGTTTTCATTATTTTTTGGTGACTCCCACATGTCCCACAATTAACAAGAGGTGATGCCTTATGGAAATGCACATATGCCAGATATGCAAAGAACCAATCTGGAATTTTATTTGCATTGATTGCATATCTAAAGATATTAAGAATCAGTTACCTGAAAAACTTTCAGGTGAATTCCTGGAATTTCACAATGTTATCTCTAAGTCGTTCAGGTTTACCCAAGAAGGGTTCAAACCTTGTTTGATATGCGGCGTTTCTGATGCATCATCTGTATGCCCTGTTTGTTATATCACAGAAATGTACATGTGGTTCAAGGACAACGGACTTATGAAGAGTGTAAGAAAAAAGTTTCATTTCAATTTTGAGAGGTATGAAAGATTGATGAAAACACATGAAATTGTTCCAATAACAGAAGATGAGGAGAATATGAGAGGGGAAGAGTTTGGGATATGTGATGAATGCGGGGAATATTCAGACGAATTGATATCTGTCGATGGAAGATGGGTTTGTAGAGAGTGCGGAAGTGAATATTAAGGAGAATGCTATGACTGAAGAAAAAAAGATCAAAAGGGTGAGTGATTGGGAGAAGGAATATGATTACTTTTAAGATGGGTTATCACTTCCCATCTGCTTAAGATTTATTAAATTCCGTGTTTCCCTAGTTTTCTTTTTACATTGCGCATTTTTTTCTTGTATTTTAGTATTCTTCTCATGGATTCCAGAACCTCTACGAATCCTATCAGAATTAAAGCTGTCCCAACAATAAGGGATGTATGGTTTTTCTGAAAAACATTTATTATGACGATTCCCACGCCGATAAAGGCCAGGCCTGTTTGCATAAAGGAAAGGATTGTTCTCTCTTTTGAAAGTATAGTCCTCTCCATTGAGAGCATTACTTCTTTTTCCCTAAGGCTGACTTTTTTCTTCTTTTCCTTCATATTAAATATTATTAATTTTGTAGGTTAAAAATTAATAATGAAATATTCTGTATTGGTTGAAACATATGAATATCTGGAGAAGACATCCGCAAGGTTAAAAAAGATAGATGCCATAGCAGAGCTTTTGAAAAAAACCCCGGCAGATATACTGCCCGAGGTAACACTGCTTTTGCAGGGAAGAGTGTTTCCTTCATGGGATGAAAGAGAAATTGGTATTGCTAATCTTTTAATGGCTAAAATAATATCTACCTCGACCGGTTTTTCTGCAAAGGATGTTGTTAACAGATTCAAAAAAACAGGAGATTTTGGATTAGTTATAGAGGAACTAATAGCAAAAAAGAAACAGAGAACACTGTTCCAAAAACCCCTTACAATAGAAAAGGTTTTTGAGAATCTGCAAAAACTTGCGTCCCTGGAGGGAAAGGGATCGCAGGAAAGGAAATTTCATTTGGTTTCTGAGTTAATATCGTCAGCAAATCCTAAAGAGGCGAAATTTATTGTTAGAACAACACTGGGCGATCTTAGGATAGGGGTTGCGGCAGGTGTTGTGAGGGATTCCATAGCAAAGGCCTTCTTGGACACAGAAACCCAGGAAAAAGCAAGGGAATCTGTGCGTGCAGTGGAGTGGGCGTGGTTCTTAAGACCTGATTATGGGGAGATAGCAAAAATAGCCAAAGAGAAGGGCATCAGGGGATTGAAAAGCGTTAAGCTTGAAATAGGCAAGCCATATCATGTCTTGCTTGCTGACAAGGCACCGTCCCTAAAAGACGCCTTGGATGCTTATGAAAACCCAGCACTAGAATACAAATATGACGGCGCTCGCATCGTGATACACAAAAAAGATGGGAAATTGTGGTTCTATACCAGAAGACTGGAGAACATAACAAAACAGTTCCCAGAGATTGCTGATTTTGTAAAGAAGGCTGTTAAGACCAAGGATTGCATAATAGAGGGCGAGATGCTTGGCTTTGACGGAAAGACAAAGAAACCCATGCCCTTTCAGTTCCTATCGCAGAGGATAAAAAGGAAGTATGACATAGAAAGGGTAGTTAAGGAGATACCTGTCCAGGTTAATCTTTTTGATATAGTTTATCTGAATGGCGAGGCTTTATTTGACAAGCCATTAAAGGAAAGGTGGAAAACTCTTAAGGAGATAATAAAACCTATTCCAGGAAAGTTCCAGCTGGCAAAGCATATTGTTACAAAGGATTTAGAAAGGGCCGAGAGTTTCTATAAAGAGGCCTTGCATGCAAGCCAAGAGGGCCTTATAATCAAGAACCTGGATGCAACATATCAGCCTGGAAGAAGGGTGGCTGGAGGGTGGCTAAAGGTTAAGCCGGTGATGGAGAATCTGGATCTGGTTATAATGGGTGCGCAGTGGGGAAGAGGTAAAAGGGTTGGATGGTTGGGATCTCTTGTTCTTGGGTGTATGGATGAAAAGACAGGGGACTTCCTTTCATGCGGCATGATAGGAACTGGTATTAAAGAGAAAGAAGGGTCTGAAGGTTTAACCTTTCAGAAGCTGACAAAGCTCTTGAAACCCAATATAGAGGGTGAAAAGGGTGATCAGGTTAAAATAAAACCAAGGGTTGTTGTAGAGGTTGCGTATGAGGAGATACAAAAAAGCCCTAATTATACCAGCGGGTGGGCCCTTAGATTCCCCAGGGTGGTAAGGATAAGATTTGACAAAGGTCCTGATGAGGTGGACACAAAAAAAAGGATAGAAAGACTTTTTGAGCAGCAAAAAGGTAAAGCTTAAATAAATTACTCAAAAGTGACAAAAAAAGATTTATAAATCTTTCGTTCTTATTATTAACTACTTTGACTACTAAGCGATAAGTTTAAGTAGTAGTAAAAGATATATAATAAAATAGTATCACTGAGGGCGGATAAAATGATAGCATCAACAGAGGTATTGGATACCCTTAAAAGTATAGGGTTAAACCTGTATGAAAGGAAGATTTTTGTGGCTTTATTAGCCAAAGGTGTAGCCACTGCTGCAGAGGTTTCTGAGATAGCAAACGTTCCAAGATCAAGAAGCTATGATGTTTTGGAGAGTTTAGCAGAAAAGGGATTTGTTGTTGTTCAGCCGTCAAAGCCAATAAAGTATGTAGCTTTAAAGCCAACAGAGGCCCTGGAAAGGACAAAGGAAAGCATGAAGAAAAAATATGAAGAAATGGTGGAAAGGATAGATAGATTAAGTAATTCCAAGATATTGACAGAGCTTGAAAATATATATACAGGCGGATTGAATCTTGTTCAGCCATCTGAGATGACAGGAACATTAAAGGGCATGAGTATAATAAACAGGCAATTGAGATCTGTTTTCAAGAATGCTAAAAATAACATAAACATTCTAACCACAGAAAAGGGTTTGAAGGATATCCATTCAAACCAGTTAAGGATCTTGAAAAAAATAGCAAGGAATGGTGTTAAGTTAAGGATTCTGGCACCGCTTAAGAACAAGGATGTTGCAAATTCACTTTCTGAGATTGCAGAAATAAGGCATATTGATGTGCCTTTGGGCAGATTTGCTATAGTTGATGATAACCATTTGTTCATGTCTTTAACCGATGATAATAAGGTGCATGAGACGCAGGATGTCGCCCTGTGGGCCAATTCTACACATGCTGTAGAGGCCATGGCAAAACCATTGTTTGATCAGTTGTGGTCTAATTCTAAGAAAAAATAATGGCTTAAACTTTAGCACAAGATTTCTCGAGGTTCTCTAATCTCTGGTATTCAGAATCCACATGTTTTTGTATTTTTTTTATCTCTTCTGGTGGCAGATGCCTGAATCTGCCCTGGGTCTTTAGGTATTCCTCAACTGGTTTTTTTTCTGTTAACCTCTTTGTTATCCTGAACTGACCATCCTCGAATTCATAAAGTATCCACATGCCTGTTTCAACTGCTTTTTTTGCTATTTGAATGGTTTTACTGGAATCGAATTTCCATCCTGTCGGGCAGGGGCAGTGAATGTGCAGAAAACTTGGTTGTTTTTCAAAGGCCTTTTTTACCTTTTTTATCATGTCTGCCGGGCAGGCCACAGAAGCCGAGGCCACATAAGGGATCCTGTGGGCTGCTATTATCTCTGCAATGGGCTTCTTGAACTGCTGCTTGCCTATGGATTTTTTTCCTGCAGGAGAGGTTGTTGTAGATGCACCATAGGGTGTTGCCCCTGATCTCTGAACGCCTGTGTTTGCGTAGCACTCATTGTCGACGCACACCTGTGTGACCTTATGACCCCTTTCCATCATTCCTGAGAGGGCCTGAAGGCCTATATCAAAGGTGCCGCCATCACCGGCTATTGCCATTACCTTCCAGTCCTTGCCCAGTTTTTTAACAGCGGCCTCTATACCAGAAGCAACAGAGGATGCTGTTTCGAATGCTGTGTGAATAACAGGAACGTTAAAAGATGTTAATGGATACAGAGTTGTGCATACTTCTAAACAACCGGTTGCCATAGAAACTATAATATTTCTTGGTGCTGCCCTGGAAATAAGATTAAGGGCTATGGGAATACTGCAACCAGGACACATGCTGTGACCGGATTCTATTATTCTCATATCTTCTTCTGTCATAGTAAGTATTTTTTGCTATATGTTTTTAAGCTTGTATATAGAATGTTCTTGATTGTCGAATTCTGAATCAGCATCCGTGCAACCAGTAAAATAAAGCCGGTGGTTTTTGATAAGAAAATAGAAAAGAAGGTTTATTTTTTCTTTTTGGTTTCCTTCTTTATTTCCTCAGCCAGTTCTTTCTGTGCCTTTAGCTCATCCATTTCAAGCCAAATCACGAAAAGGCCTATCAGTATCAGGAATATTGGTATAACCCCTGTCAGCACTATTATGAAATTACCGAGCCAGTCTATCCCAAAGGTTCCTGTTGTGCCTGATATTGGTATGGCTGAGTCCACAAACAGACCAAGGCCTATTACCAAAAGTATAAGGCCGATTAGGATTTTTGCTGCTGGGTGCATATTTTAACCTCCAACCTCTAATATTTTTAATTAAGTATTTATATAAATATCTTTTATTATTGATAGATATTTAACCGATAATATTAAATACTTTACAGCAATCGTGATATTATGGCGAATTATATGGCAAGATTGTGGAAAAGGCCAGAAGAGAACCTTGGTGGGATATTGAAGAAAAGAATGATAATGTGGAGAAAGGAGCCTGTAGTTAACAGAATAGAAAGGCCAACAAGACTGGACAGGGCAAGAAGTCTTGGTTACAAGGCCAAACAGGGTTTTGTGGTTGTCAGGGTAAGGGTTAAAAGAGGAAAGAGGAAAAGGCCAAAACCCTCTGGTGGAAGGGGGCCTAAAAAAGCTGGGAGGTTCTTTTCTTTAGGCAAATCAAAGCGTGTTGTTGCTGAGGAAAAGGCAGCAAGGAAGTTTCCTAATCTTCAGGTCTTGAATTCTTATCTCGTTGGTGAGGATGGTGTTTACAAGTGGTTCGAGTGCATCCTTGTTGATGCTAATCACCCGGGGATAAGAAAAGACAGGGATTTGAAGTGGCTTTCAGAAAAACAGCATAAAAACAGGGTTTTCAGGGGACTGACATCTGCAGGAAAAAAATCAAGAGGTCTGAGGAAATAAAGAGCATACAGAAAACATTTATAAAGTTACTATGTTAATAAAATAATATGGGTGTACTTGACCAGATGTTACAAAATTTAGTCAACATGGAGTTCTTCCAGTTGCTGTTCCCATTTCTTTTAGCCTTGGCAATTTCTTATGGTATCATGTCGGTTGCCCTTAAAGGCAAGATGCATAAATCTGCAATGGGATTGATCGCTATAATTATTTCATTCTTTGTTATGCTTTATTCGAGCTGGGAACCCGGGCTTTTCTATTGGCTGACAAATGTGTCGGGTGTGTGGCTGTTGGTTGGCAGTGCTTTGCTGTTCTTGGTAATAATACTGGGGCTCCTGGGAATAAAACCAGAGATGCTGTGGGGTGACCAGAAGAACAAGTGGGTAATAGCTGTTATTATTATAATAATAATTTACATATTAGTAGCTGCTATCTGGGGGACTACACCGTTTGGATTTTCTTGGGGATTTGGATACATGTTTGACTCGCAGGTGTTTACAATCATATTCTTCATAATAGTTCTGGCTATAGTGATGTGGTTCCTTACACGGGAAGGGGAAGCGCCTAAAAAACAGCAAGAGGGTGGCGGATAGGTGTAAAAATTAATATCTTATAAACTACTTTTTTGTTTTGAATGTTTTAATTGCATCTGAAAGGGATCTTATACTCTGCATCATTGGGGTCAGGCTGTCCTTTAATGCCCTTTCCACGGCCTCTATTCTGGAAGATGCCTCAGAAATAGAATCCTTATATGTATCTATTTTGTTCTTTATTTCCTCCAGTTCTGTTTTCTTTTCTCCCTGCAGCCTGTTTACATTCTGTTCCAGAGAAGTGATTTTTCCTTCAAGCTCTCTGAACCTGGTGATAACATCATCCATCTCCTTTCTGAATGTTTCCCATTTTTCTTCAACAATGGTCTCTGCTAATTCTTCTATCTCCCTTCTTTTCTCATACCTTTTTTCTCTTCTTGATCTACCTGACTCTGGAAGACGGGGTATCTCCTCTTCCAGTTCCCTTTCGAATTCCGGCTCCTTGTATTCCTCTGCTGGGGGTTTTGAACCGGCTTCCCCTGGAAACTCTGGTAAATCTGGTCTGCCACCCTCTTTGGGTCCTCTACCTATTCTTTCAAATTCTTCATATGGCACTGGTGTGCTTGGCAGCTCAGGACTGGTCATTTCCCCGCTAAACAGCCTTTCTTTTGTCCCTGGCGCTGCTGGGGGCTGTTCCTCTCTTGCAAACCCTGCTGGTTGTGTGGGGGGTGTTTTTACAGCCCCTTTTAATGCCTCTTTCATTGCCTTGTCAGCTTCACTTGGTGTGTAACCTTCTTCCTTTAGAACCTTTATTATCTCTGGTTCTGACAAGCCCTGTGAAGAAAGTGATCTTACCCTTTCTGTGGGGGTTGCTACATCTGCTCCTTCATTTCCAGTTGGCGGCGCAGAAGGAGTTTCTTTTTTTTTCTTTTTGAGAAACCCTAACATAGTAACCTTTTAATATTTTTGTTTTTGTTATTTATTAATTTGATTTCCTCCCTTCTTTTCTTCCAGTATTCTTTCCAGTTCCTCTCTTGTGATAAATTTGGACTTCAAAGGGCTGTATATTTGTATTAAATCCTCGAGCTCTTTTATCTTGGCTGTGGACACAAGCTTTTTAATCTCATTGATCATTTGCTTTGCTGTTCTTTCCAGCTTCACTATCTTTTGATCCATCTTTGTCAGCTTGTTATTAAGGTCTGCAACTAGTTTATTAATTTCCTTTTTCTGATCCAGAATGCCTTTCTCTAAGGAATTGACCCTTGTTTTCAGTATTTCATTCTCCTGCTCAAGTACCCTTAATCTTTTTGTGTTGGTGTTGGATCTGTCCACTAATTCATTAATCACAGTACGAAGGGTTGTTTTGGGCTGTCTTTTAAAAACTGGCATAATGCCTCCACATAAACTGTTAAAGGCCTGATTTATAAGCGCCCCACTTTCTTGCATTCAGTGGGCAAAGGCAGCTTCAAGTGTCAGGCAATTTCATATACTATATTATTATTTGGATGGGTTAAATAAAAGGTTGATTGGATTGTACGTTCAGTTTTATTAGTATGAAATAAAATAATAAAATATGGCTGTTTGTGACTATGAATATGATGAAGATAAATTGAAGATAAGGATAAACTGTTTAGGGTGTTTATTCGGGTCCTCTATTGAGGATTATCCAAGATGCATGTCCAGGGTTATAGATGCCCTGCTTGAAACAAAGAAGGTCACCTCTGTTACCCTTGTCAGGACAAGGGAATATGAATATGATTTTAATCAGGTCAAGATGCTGTCAGAGATTGCAGGTGTTATAGAATATGTGATCAGGGAGAAGATTCTTTCCCAGGCCAATATGGTTTATGAGAAGTGCAGCAGATGTTATCCTGACAGGAATTCTAATCTGCAGTATATTGTGCTTGATCTCTTAAGGAAGGATCCTATTGGTGCGTATGTGGAGGTTATAAGGGAGATAAGACGTGCAAAAACAGAAATGAAGAAAACAACATCTGCCATCTGCCACAGGTGTTATAAAAAATATATGGAAAAGGTTCTGGGTGTTTTGAAAGACAAACTGGAAGCGACAAAAATAATCAAGACAGCCAAACCGCACCTGGCAGGTTATCATATAGGAGATAGAAGCCTTTACAGACAGATATTTATCCCGAGTATAAGGCCGAATTTCATGCTCACAAAGTACATGATAACACCACCTGAGGGTGGAAAGAGTGTGGATAGGTATGAGGTTGGGGATACCAAGGTTGAGATCTTCAAGCTTCCACACAGAGCAGAATATTTTTATCATATCCTTCCTCCGGAGTTCAGACTCTCTGAAGAGAAGTACTCTGTTCTTGATGCGGCAAGGAGGTATATGGCAACACACAGACCGAAAACAGCAGAGTTTGTCAGATCCAAAAGGGTAAGGGAGGTCTTCTATAATATAGGAAAGGACATGATAAGGGAAATGGCTGATCAGATGCATGTTTCCCTTACTGTAAAGGAATTGGACCAGCTTGCAACAATACTAACAAGGTATACTGCTGGTCTTGGTGTTTTAGAGATTCTGCTTAATGATGAAAAGATACAGGATTTGTATATAAATTCTCCTGTAGAGAAACAGCCTATTCTTATATTTCATCAGGACTTTGAAGAATGCAAAACCAATCTTATACCAACAATGGATGATGCTGAGGCATGGGCCACCAGGCTGAGAATACAAAGTGGCAGGCCCCTGGACGAGGCGAATCCTGTTCTGGATACAGATATTGGTGTGCCTGGAGGAAAGGCAAGGTTTGCTATTATCACAAGAACACTGTCTCCAGAAGGGCTGGCCTTTGCTATAAGGAGGCACAGAGATAAACCATGGACACTTCCTTTGTTTATAAAGAACAAGATGATCAATCCCCTGGGGGCTGGATTATTAAGCTTTTTTGTGGATGGGGCTGTATCTATGCTTGTTGCAGGGGGCAGGTCAGCAGGGAAAACATCTGTGCTGGGGGCTCTTATGCTTGAGATACTGCCAAAGGTAAGGGTTGTGACCATAGAGGATACCCTGGAGCTTCCGGTAGAACAGTTAAGGGAATTGAAATACAATATAGAGAGGTTGAAATCAAGGTCTGTTATAACAAGGGTTGAGACAGAGATGCCTGCGGATGAGGCATTAAGGACAGCACTGAGGCTTGGCGACTCTTCTTTGATCGTAGGTGAGGTCAGGTCTGTGGAGGCCAAGGCCCTTTATGAGGCAATGAGGATAGGGGCCTTGTCCAATGTGGTTGCTGGGACAATACACGGAGAGAGTGCTTATGGTGTCTATGACAGGGTTGTTAATGATCTTGGGGTGCCGCCCACGTCCTTTAAGGCAACTGATATAATACCTATATGCAAGATGCTGAGATCAGCTGACGGGCTGCACAGGTTCAGGAGGATAACAGAGATAACAGAAGTCAGGAAGGCATGGGAAACAGACCCTTTAAAGGAGGGCTGTTTTGTAAATCTTATGGAATACTCAAGCAAGGATGACGCATTAAAGCCAACAGATGTTTTTGCTAATGGTGAATCAGAGATACTTAACAGGGTTTCATCCTATGTAAAGGAATGGTCCGGCAACTGGGACGCTGTATGGGAGAACATCAAACTGAGAGGAAGAATCAAGAAGGTTATGGTTGAGATGGCGGATAAGCTTAAAAAACCAGAACTTATCGAGGCTGAATGGGTTGTTAGATCCAATTCCCAGTATCACCTCATAGCTGAAAGGGTAAGGAATGAAATTGGTTATTCTGATCCAGAAAGAATATATCATGAATGGTTTAAGTGGTTCAAGACCGCTGCGGCGAAGGGCTAACTTCCACTCTGCTAGAGATCTGAATATTCCTCCTGTTGAACAAGGTATTCTCCCCGCAGTTCAGTTTATGGCTGCTTCCATTCTTTGCTTTACTTACAGGTGTTCGGAAAAGGGAATTTTATGCATTTGAATTCTCAAATGCGATCGCGTTTCTTTTCATAATGGCATGGTATAAGGATGTTAGTGCTATAAAACCGTTGTTGCTCTATATAGCTACAGCATTCGTGATTGTCAGACATGCTGCTATGATATTCATTCTGGACAGGGTGAGAAGGAGAAAGATATATAGCTCAGACTGAAAAGATTTATCATCTCTTCCATACTATTATGGAATAGTTCTGGAAATCAAATACTTTCATATCATAGAATCCTCTGGAGGATATTTCTTTCCTGCTTGGTGGCTGGTTTGTGTAAAAAACCAGGTAAGGGCTTTCCGGCAGGGTGTCCCAGAATCCATCTGTCCAGTGTTCGAAAACAATCATTTTCCTTTTTATGTAATAGGCTATGGACGGGCAGTTAAAGTTGCAGTAGTAAACAGAACCGGGTGGGAGATTTTGGCTTACATATTCTCCTGCTGTTACTGTTGCATTTCTAAGGCCGTTCTCAAGATCCACAGCAGGGGTGTAGGCCCTTATGTACTGTGGATGCATAGAGATCATAAAAACAACAAGGAACGCTGTTATGATTTTTTGTGGGTTCTTGATTTTTAACAAAAGGTCTGAAACAAGAACAGCGGCGAAGGGCAGGGCAGGGATTAATATCCTCTCGATCTCCCATTCTATACCCGTAGGCACAGCAACCCCCCTTCCCATAAGGAAAAAGTAAAGGAAGAGCATGGCAGCGAACATGTAGATAAGGAAGAGCTTGTACCTTTCCCTTGATTTTATTCCAAGGAATATGGATACAGCAAGGGTTATCAGAAACAGGGCCCCGAAGAAATCATACACGCTCCATAAGACAACAGGCACGTTCATGGGCATCTCTCCCATGGCCATGGCTGATCCCTTTTCCAGGGGCAGGGCAGGATTGCCAAAAATAATGTAGTTCATGGCAAGGTATGGGGATGCAACCAGCAGGGCAGTGGCAAGGCTTATCAAGATGTTTTTTGCATTCCCTTTTATGAAGAAGGCAAATAAAGGGATCAGAACGAATATGAGGAAAAGGCCTGTGAACTTGGTTAGTGCTGTAAGGGTGAGGAAGATTCCTCCTATAATGGATTGTTTCATGTTCTTGTTTTTAAGGCCCTTGTAATAGAAAAGCATGGCAAGGGCAGCGAAGGCTATCATTGGGGTGTCTGTCATAATCCATCTGCTTGTCTGGATGTGGAAAGGAAACAGTGCTATTATTATTGCCGCCAGTACACCAACCCTTTCATTTATCTCTCTTCCCAGGAGGTAAACTGCAATCACTGCCAGGAAGTTCAGGATGACAGGATATATCTTTATTATTGTTTCTGTCCGGGTTAGGAGGATTATTGGCGAAAGCATAAAAGAAACAAGGGGAGGCCTGAAGCTTATTTCATTAAAGAACGGTTCGGTTCCTGAGAACCAGTAGGCATTGTGAACATAAGCAGCCTCATCATTAAACAGATAGCTTGCATCAAAGAATATGAACCTCATGGAGAAGTATAGAAAAATTAGCAACAGAAAAAGAGTTTTCTTGTTTGATTTAAATGGGCATGGCAGAAGCATATTTAATTTATTATTTTAATATATAAGTTATATGGATATCAAAAAAATCTTGCCCGTGTTCTTTTTGGTTGTTTTTGTTTTCTACCTGATTCTATCATTTTCATATCCCATAGTTTTGTGGGATACTGCAACCTTTTTCACCAATGCAAGGGTTTTCAGGTATGGTGTGGGTTTCTTTGAGTGGTCCCTGGCCCCCGGATGGTCAGCTATGCTTGCTGTCTACCCTGCTGAGATTTTTGGAAGGATGCTATCGGCATTGTTTGGTGTTGTGGGTTTAATCAGTGTATACTATTTAGGAAAGGAATTGTTTAATGAGAAGGTGGGGATTGCCTCTGCATTCCTTTTGGCAATAAACCCTGTTTATGTTTTTTGGAGCGCTGGGGTTTACTCAGATGTTCCTGCTTTTGTTTTTATGGTTCTGGCCATTTTATCATTCATCAGGTCTTTTAAAAATCCGAAGTGGCTTTATCCCTTTGGCATATTCATGGGCGCTGCGTTTTTAACAAGGTATGTAATGATACTTGTTTGTATTCCTCTTTTGCTCTATCTTGCACACAAGAGGTTTTCTCTTTTAAGGAGAAAGGAGTTCTGGGCTGCTGTGGTTATCTTCATTGCACTTATAATCCCATGGGTTATGTTCAATCAGCAGTACACAGGGGATGGTTTTACATCGTTTAAGAAAGGCCTGGAATCCTCTGTTTCCTTGGATTCACTTACAAAACCCGGTTATTACTATTTCCTTAATTTCCATATAATATACTCTGTTTTCATCCCCTTCTTTATCATAGGCCTGATTGTTTCAAAGAAAAGGAAAAGGTTTGCCTTCCCCTTGGCCTTGTTTCTGGTCTTTCTGATAATTCTTTCATTCTCAGCATACAAGTTTCCAAGGCACATGATCCCCAGCTTTGCTGGGTTCGCACTTATCTCTGGTTATGGCCTGTTTTGGGTTGTGGAGTACAGGAGGTATTTTTATTCCCTGATATTTATATTGCCATTGTTGCTGGTTCCTTTTTACATATACTATAACCCGTTCTCTGCGCAGGCTCCAGAGATAAATGATATATGTGTGTGGGTTGGGGATAACATACCAGATGAATCAATGGTTATGTCGCCCTACTGGGTGTACTGGAACTATTGCGGGCAGAAGAGTATAAGGTTTTATGAGGACAAGGAGAGATGGAGGAGCGGAATAAACAATTTCTCGGATTATATAAATAGCTACAGGATTGGTTATGCAATTGTTTCAGACTATGAGATCTGGCCTCCTGGCGTAAACACAGAATACATGGATGGTCTGAATAACTTTGAGTTCATGCACAGGGAAGGGAAGTTTACTGTTTTCAGATACGCAGGAGAACACACAGGGCCTGAAAGGCTGTTGCCCCTGGAGTTTGTTTTCTTAGGAAGGTGAATATCGGTATATTACGGTTATTTCTGAATGACCCCATTGATCATAAGTCTTTATTTTTTGAAACCTTTCGTCCTCATCAAAAAAAGTGTTTATATATTCAGGATTCTCAGGCTCGAATCTGTAAACAAGGATGTATTTTATATTTCTTTTGTCAAGGGTTTGGATGATGTCTGATTCATCGGGAAATGCTGCTACATTCCTTTCAGAAAGGTAGTAAATATATGGATAGGATATTGCCATTACCCTTTCGCTTGGATCAGTTAAACCCTTAAGGTCTATGCATGCCTGGACAAGCCCATTGGCAGCGAATCTGTCATCCCATATCTTATATAAGGATATGGACAGGATTAAGACTGAAATTATAATAACAATAATTTTCAGTAGAGTTTCTGTTTTGAATTTATCACCGATACTGTTTAATCCAAAACCGCAAAGTATAGCGTATACAGGGAAGAATGAAAGAATATATCTGGGTTCTTTGTGTGGAAGGAGGAGGTATGCCAAAATTGTAACAACAAAAAGAATTAGTATTAAACCAACAGGTCTTGATATTTTTTTCTTTTTGTAAAGAAAAAACAAACCTATCACCAAAAGTGTTGTTACTCCCCATGCTGAGAATATGTCATATATGCCCTGGCCCAGTGTTTGGGTGCTGGACTTGGCATAAACAGCAAAGTTTTCAGTAAAGCCTCCTATTGGATCATTATAATGAATATAATTGAGCAGGAACCATGGTGAGAGGGTTATTAGGATACCTATTAAAATGGTTATTGGACTCTTTATATTTTCAAACCCATGGGCTCTTATGATCTGATAGATGTAGTATATAAGATAGCTGAAGATCAGGATGACGCCAAGATACCTTGTAAGGAATGTGAGGCCTGCGAATACCCCTGCCAGGAATAACCATCTCTTCTTTTTATCCTCTGTGCTTTTGGCGAAAAAAAGGATGGAGAAGGAAAGCATGGCTATGAACAGTGGTTCTGTTAGGGCCTTTGTACTGAAGAATACAAAAAGGTAGGAAGTGGAGAGCAGGAATGCTGACCATATAGCGGTCCTGCGGTCAAATATCTTCTTGGCCAGGAGGTACACGGAGATTGCAGAGACCGCAGAAATTAAAACTACAAACATCCTTGCAAGGAATAAGTGCCCTGATAAAGGGGATATGATAAATGGAAATAGAAAAGGCCTGAATGTCTCTATGGATGTTCCAGGTTCTAAAGAATATACACCATGGGTTATTGATCTTCCAAGGCCCATGTAAACTGCCTCATCCCACCACAATCCTTCATTGAATGGCACAAGTGTGGCTTTTAAAGCCAGGGAGATAAGTATCAGGCCTAGAATAATATATTCGACTTTTCCTATGTCTTTTTTAATCATATATTTATTTTCTGAAATACAAATATAAACTAATAAGATAATGGTGAGCATGGTGTGGGCGATTATACTGAATTATATTGCTTGGTATCTATTTGTATTTATAGCTGTTGTATGGATACTTGTGTTGCTCCAGAACAGAAATAATTTCTCATCCAAGGGTAAAGAATTAAAAAAACTGCCTTTTGTGTCTGTTCTCATACCAGCGTATAATGAGGGGAAAACTATATCTAAAACCATAAGATCTGTTCTGAATCTGGACTATCCCAAAAGGCTCTTAGAGATTATAGTTATCAATGATTGTTCAACGGATGACACAAAAGAGATGGCAGAAGGCTTCAGGGGAAAGGGAGTTAAAATACTGAATAATAGAAGGAACAGGGGAAAGGCCTATTCCTTAAACAGGGCAACAAGGATTGCCAAGGGAAAATATATTGCATGTATTGATGCTGATTCCTTGGTAGAAAGAGATGCACTAAAAAAGATGCTTTATAATTTTGATAGCCCTGATATAGCAGCTGTTACTCCTGCATTAAAGGTCTGGAAACCAAAAAAATTCCTTGAAAAAGCCCAGCATGCAGAATACCTTCTTAATATATTCCTAAGGAAGATGCTAGCATTTCTTGATTCAATACACGTAACACCCGGTGTTTTTTCTATATACAGAAAGGATATTCTCTTAAAGGTTGGCGGGTTTGAGGAAGGCAATCTTACAGAAGATATGGATATAGCCCTGAAGATTCATGAGCATGGATACAAGATAGAGAATAACCTGAATGCTGTATCCTATACAGTATGTCCAGATAAATGGAAAGCTATTTTTAAGCAGAGACTAAGGTGGTACAGGGGTGCGATACAGAATACAATAAAGTATAAGCACCTGCTTTTCAGGAAGAAATACGGAAATCTTGGATTCTTCTTTGTTCCAATGAACTTTCTTGCTGTGATCGCAATAATTTCCATCTTTGTATCCCTGGTGTGGAGTTACGGAACTATGGTAGCTGACTCTGTGTGGAAGATGTCACTTATAGGCTGGGATTTTTCCCTCATATTTGAAAAAATGAATATCTTTACCTTTTTTGGTTCCTTTATTAATACACCCTTTCTTCTTGGCACTATAGGTTTGCTTTTGGGCGGTTACCTGCTTTATATAAGCTTCAGATTCAGCAATGAGAACATAAGATCGAATAAACCCGGCTATCTGCTTTATTTGATAATATTTCCATTTATCTATATGGTTTTCTGGGCAGCGGCAATGCTGTGCGAGGTAATTGGCCTGAAGAGGAAGTGGTAATTTTTAAATTATGGTGTGCAGAATTAATTATGCCCGGAGGAAAACCAAAAAAATTTGATGCCAAAATACTGATTTCAGCTATTGTAATATCAGCCCTTTTATTTACTGGGGGGATATTAACAGGATATACCATAAACAAGGGGAGGCTTAGCTCCATTGAAAAGGATATGAGAGAAATCACGAAACTGGTTGAGAACTTTCAGCTTCAGTTTCTTTTCTTTGATGTTCTTGGTGAGAATTCAACCTGTCCCCTTCTTTCTGCAACACTATCAGATATAAATGATGAATCATATGAGATTGGTTCAAAACTAACAAGCTATGGTTCTGAGAGTGAGATACAGGATTATAATGAATATATGGATCTTAAAAAGGAATACTCAAGGCTGCTTGTTGGTTATTGGCTGCTCGCAAACAAACTAAAGAGATCATGCAGATCAGATACAAAAACAATAATCTATTTCTTTTCTAAAAAATGCAGCAGATGTGATGACCAGGGATTTATACTAACATATCTTAAAAGAAAATACAAGGAGAATCTTCTGATATTTGCTTTGGATGCGGACCTTGATGAGCCTTCTTTGCAAACATTGAAAATACATTACAATGTAACGATTTATCCGTCCCTGATTATCGAAGGGAAATTGTATGAGGATTTCAAAGGAAAGGAAGAACTGGAGAATATATTATTCCCTAGAGGCTGACTTCATAGACATTCCATCCCCTGTTTGTGTGGATTCTGTTCAGGTAATCTGGTGTTAGGTTTACCTTTGTGAACAGGAATCTTATATCATGCTTTTTTAATAAGGATTCTAGCTGTACGAGGTCTGAACTGCATATTGATGTGTTTATGTTTTTTCTGTATTCGAGTTGTTCCTTGTACTCATCTGAGTAGGCCTCTAGGTCTGTTATGTATGGTTCTAAAGGGATCTTGTTGGAAAGGATTCCTACCCAGCTTGGGGCCTGTTCTGAATAGATTTTCACAAAGCCGTTGTTATAATCCCTGAGCCATAGTGAGGATTCGGCAAGAGGGATTTCAGGGCTTTTTTCAATGTCAACCCAGTAGGCCTTTGCATGCATGAAATGTGTAACCTGGAAGGAGAACATTAATAGAATAAAAAATATTGCTATGGCCTTGGGTAGGTGTTTGTTGTGTTTCTTTGATGTGTTTATGATTTTTTCAAGGCCAAGAGCAGCGAGTATTGAGGATGGTATTACAAAAAGATCAAGTACCTTAAGCTGTGTATATGGCAAGTGGTATATAGTGAAGATAAGGGTTATTATATAGAATGCTCTTAGAAGTTTGTTTCTGGTGAACAAAAATCCTATTATGGATAAAGGTAGAATTATTGGTGTTAGAACATGCATACCAAACAGGAATATCTGGATCTCATTGGCAGGCCAAAAAGCTAAGTAGGGTTGCTGGGTATCGTATATGGAATTGTGCCATGTGCCTGAGGCTGCATTACCCATGATCTGGATATATTTTGGAATCCAGAAACTTGTGATGATTATAAGGATAAGGATGTAAAAAAGGATGTTCTTGGGTTTTTCCTTCTTTAAATTTTTGAAGTTGTATAGCCAGAGGATTATCGCAACCAGGGCCATGAATGGGTGGGATAATATTGTCAATCCTGTGAATACAGAAACAAGAAAGTGTCTCTTGGTGTTTATTGAGTAAAGAAGGAGTGTGAGTAGGAGAAGGGATAATACCTCTGGGAATTCTCCCAGAAGGAATATACTACCCAATAAGGGAAGAAAGGATATAGTAACAGCTGCTAGAAAGGCTGTTTGTTTTTTCTTTTTAAAACTTAAGACAAGGTAGTAGGTTGATATGGGTATGAGCATGTAGATTAAAATCCCCAGGATCATCACAGAGTCTACTGGGCTTAGGCCAAAAACAGATGGTATGTATGAGAGGTAGTGAAACAATGGGGTGTAAGTAAAGGTGTTGTTTGCATAGGGCTGCCATGTGTTTGGATAGCCCTGGATTGAGATTATATTAACTATTTCTGCGTGCATGGATGGGTCGAATTTTAAGGGGACAGGATAAAGGATATAGTAGCCTAAGAAGGCTAGTATTATTGGCAAAATCAATAAGGGTAAAAAGGTTTTAAATTCAATTTTCATATATATATAATCTTAATCAGAACAAAATAATAAAGAGGTGAAAAAATGGATAAATTTTACATAACCACGGCTATTGATTATGTCAATGCCTCCCCCCATCTCGGCCATGCGTATGAGAAGATAACAACAGATGTTATTGCCAGATGGCAGAGAATTCTGGGAAAGGATGTTTTCTTTTTAACAGGAACGGACGAGAATGCCCAGAAGAATGAGCAGGCTGCAAGGAAGGCCAATATTCCTGTAAAGACATTTGTGGATAAAAACAGCAAAAAGTTCGAGGATTTGTGCAAAAAACTGAATACAAGTCATAATGATTTTATCAGAACAACAGAAGAAAGGCATGTTAATGTAAGCAAGGCCATATTCCAGAAACTTCTGGATAAGGGAGACATATACAAGGGTTCTTATGAAGGGTATTACTGTGTGGGTTGCGAGGCCTTTATTACAGAAAAGGACCTTGTTGATGGCAGATGCCCGGAACACGGAGAAAAACCGGAATGGTTAAAGGAGGAGAGTTATTTTTTCAGGATGAGCAAGTACACTGGATTTATTTTGGACCTGTTGAGCAAGAAGGGTTTTGTCCAGCCTGATTATAGAAGGATAGAAATGCTTAACAGGGTAAAATCTGAGGGACTTAAGGATCTTTCTGTTAGCAGAACAAAACTAAGGTGGGGGATAACAACACCCAATGATCCCAATCACAAGATATATGTGTGGCTGGATGCTCTTATAAACTATATTTCAGCTCTGGGGTATCCGGATGGGGAGAAGTTTAAGAGGTACTGGCCTGCTGATATCCATATGATTGGTAAAGGTATAAACTGGTTCCATTCTGTTATCTGGCCTTCTATATTAAAGGCTGCGGATATAGAGATGCCAAAGACTGTTTTGGTTCATGGCTACATAAACCTTAGGGGAGAAAAGATGAGTAAGTCAAAAGGAACTGTTATTGACCCTCTTGAGATTGCAGATAAATACGGGGTTGATTCTCTTAGATATTTTATTATCAAGGAGATACCGTTTGGTGAGGATGGTGATTTTTCTGAGAAGACGTTGGTTGAGAGGATAAACGGTGAACTGGTTTCTGATCTTGGAAATCTTGTATCCAGGATTCTTACGTTGGCAGAAAAGTTTGACGGGAAGATAGAAGGAAGGCCTGAATTGGAAAACAAACTAAAGCTGGAAAAAATCAAAAAATATATGGAATGTTATGAGCTGCATCTGGCTTTGCAAGAGATAATGGGGTTTGTCAGGGAGGTTAATAAATATATAAACCAGAAAGAACCATGGAAGAAAGAAGGGAAAGAGTTAGGAAGCATATTGTATAACCTGCTTGAAAGTATAAGGATTATCAGCATCCTTTTATGGCCCTTTATGCCAGGAACATCTGAAGAAATAAACAGACAGATAGGGGTTGAAAAAGGTTTATTAAAAGACTGCAGGTTTAGGCCATGGGAGGGGAAGGTAAAAAAGGGTAAGCACTTATTTGAAAGGATTAAATAGCTTCTGTTTCTCAAGAACCACCGGTCAATAGACTCGTGTCTCTTCCGATATAAAGTTGGACACGAGACATCTCTGCATCCATTGCCATTGAGATGCAGATTCCTGAACGATTATCCACCAGTGAACACACTGGGGAATTGGAATTAAACATTTAAATAAGAAATCAAAAATAATATTAAATTTTTGGGGGTCTTATGGGTGTTGAAGAACATGCAAAGGAAATGAATATAAAGGCTGTTACAGGAACTGCCATTATAAGCGCCTTTGGTTTTATAATAGCCCTTTTTTGGAGGGATGCAATAAAGGAGTTTATAGCTGATTTTGTCCCTGAGGGCGAAGGCCTTATCTATTCTTTTGGTGCTGCTATTTTGGTTACAATAATTGCTGTTATAGCAATATTTCTTGTTTCTAGGTGGATGAACATCAGTTTTAGGGAGAAGGCCAAGTCTCTGAAATCAAAGGCTGACATGATTGACAACAAGATTATTGGAAGGGATTTGACTATAAGAAGAAGTAAAAAACAGATCAAAAGATAGGTTCTGGAAAATATATTCTTCAGGATAGAAAAGTTTATATAGGGGTTAGGACAAATAATATATTGCACTCAACCACAAGATATAGTGGTAGAAATATCTATAAATAACAATATATAGTATTTATCTAAGAGTGGTGAATTTGTCTGGTATAACAGACAGGCATGCCGGGTTTTAAGTTCATGGGGCCATATATATGAAATGTCCTTTCTGCAAGCATTCTGAGACAAGGGTTGTGGATAAAAGGGTTTCTGATGATAAGGTTAATAGACGAAGAAGGGAATGCACAAAGTGCGGAAAAAGATTTACTACATATGAAAGGGTTACGGGCCTTATAACAAAAGTCAAAAAAAGAAACGGAAGGGTAGTTGATTTTAATCAGGATAAAATAACCAGCGCTATATGGGCGGCAGCACAGGCTGTTGGCGGAACAGATAAGGAGCTGGCAAAGGTTCTTTCTGACAAGGTTGTTTCTGTTCTTGAAGAAAAGTTTGGCGGTGTCACTGTTCCAACAGTGGAGCAGATACAGGACATCGTGGAAAAGGTTCTGGTTGAAAGCGGCCATTATAAAACAGCAAAGGCCTATATACTTTACAGAAAACAACATGAAAAAATAAGGGAAACGAAGACATTACTGTTAGATGTAAATAATACTATAGGCGAATATCTTAATCAGACTGATTGGAGAGTGAAGGAGAATGCAAATGAGGCGTTTTCTTTTTCTGGTCTTTTATTGCACACTGCTGGAAAGGTTATGTCAAACTATAATTTGAATGAGCTTTATTCTGCAGAGATAAGCAATGCGCATAAAAAAGGGTATATTCACATACATGATCTAAGTCATGGCGTCATTGGTTACTGTTGTGGTCATTCCTTGAAGAATCTTCTGCTCTGGGGTTTCGGGGGGGTTCCAAATAAAGTAGAATGCAAACCTGCAAAGCATTTGTCTACAGTGGTGCACCAGATGGTAAACTATATAGGATGCCTGCAGATGGAGTTTGCCGGGGCACAGGCATTTAATTCCATCGATACGCTGCTTGCTCCTTTTGTTAAGGCAGATAATCTAGATTATAAGGCTGTTAAACAGAATATGCAACAGCTTGTTTTCTCCTTAAATATTCCTTCAAGGTGGGGCAGTCAGTTTCCATTTTCCAATCTTACTTTTGACTGGGCTGTACCAGATGATATGAAAAAGGAGAAGGCTATAGTTGGAGGTAAACCACAGGAATTTACATACGGTGATTGCCAGAATGAGATGGATATGATAAATAAAGCATTTCTGGAGGTTATGCTTGAAGGTGATGCAACGGGTGGCGTGTTTACATTTCCAATTCCTACATATAACATAACGAAAAGCTTTGACTGGGATTCTGAGAACGCTAAGCTTTTGTTTGAAGTGACAGCGAAATACGGCCTTCCATATTTTCAAAATTACGTGGGTTCTGGTCTTGATCCCAAATCCATAAGGGCGATGTGTTGCAGACTAAATATCAACCAGTCTGAACTGCTGAAAAGACCTGGCGGCATGTGGGGTCCGGGAGATTCAACTGGATCAATTGGAGTGATGACTGTAAATGTGAACAGGCTTGGATATGAGGCGAGAAAGGAATCCGGGTCTGAGGAGGAGGCGAGAAAACTTTATTTCAACAAGCTCGGCTATTATATGACACTTTGCAAGAATGCACTGGAGATAAAGAGAGAGGTTATTGAAAAGAATATGAAAAACGGCTTGATGCCCTTCACAAAGAGGTATCTGGGAACATTCAAAAACCATTTTTCAACAATTGGGCTCTGCGGAATGAATGAAGCCTGCCTTAATCTCCTTGGCAAGGACATATCAACACCAGAAGGTAAGATGCTGGCTATTGAAACTTTGAAGTTTATGAGAGAAAGATGTCTGGAATTCCAGAAAGAAACAGGAAATCTGTACAATCTGGAAGCGACGCCTGCAGAGGGCACATCTTACAGGTTTGCAAGAGAGGATAAAAAAATGTATCCTGATATAGTAACTGCTGGGAAAAAGGAGCCTTACTTGACCAATTCAACACATCTTCCTGTTGATAAGACAGATGATGTTATTGAGGCACTGGAACACCAGAATGATATTCAGCCGTTGTATACAGGTGGGACAATATTCCATACATTTCTGGGCGAGAGGATGTCATCCGGTGAAGCGTGCAAGCAACTGGTCAAAAAGATTGCATACAATACAAAACTTCCATATTTTTCCATAACCCCAACATTTTCAAGATGTCCTGAACATGGCTATGTAAAGGGAGAACATTTCACATGCCCACAACCCAATGGCGGCGGTAAAAAAAATGTTTGCGGGAAGCGATGCGAAGTCTATTCAAGAGTTGTCGGGTATTTCAGACCTGTACAAATATGGAATGACGGAAAACAGGAAGAATTCAAGGACAGGCTTGAATACTCAGAAAAGAAAGCGCTTGAACGGCCTGTTCCTAGAATGACTGGATGATTTATTAAGAATCCGGGTCTAGGATTGGTTTTGAGGTAGACGAATCCCTATTCGGAGAAGTTGAGATGTCTGCAATGCTATCCTTGATTAAGGAAACAATAAAGGCTCCTATCTTTAATGTAACTCTTGGGGGCAGCATCTATTCAACACCGATTGTGCATAAAGGTGCGGTTCATTTTGGGGCGTGCGATAAGAATTTTTATGCAATAGACGCAAAAACAGGCAGAGAACTGTGGAGATTTTGCACAAAAGGATTAATAGTAGGTTCACCGGCAGTGTGCGATGATATCATGTATTTTGGTTCTTATGATAACTGTCTTTATGCAGTATCCACAAAGGACGGGGGGCTTGTGTGGAAATACAATGCTGGTGATATGATATTTTCAACACCATGTGTGTATAAGAGTGTTGTTTATTTTGGATGCAGGGATGGAAACCTTTATGCTGTATCTGTTAATACTGGAAAATTGCTGTGGAAATTCAATACAAAAGACTCTATTGCATCATCGCCAAAGGTATACAAGGATGTTATATATTTTGGATCAGATGACATGAATCTCTATGCTGTTGACCTGGACGGCAAAGAGTTATGGACATTCAAGTGCAGGGATATCCCGTTTTTTATTGCAATATCTGATGATATTATTTATTTTGGCAGCTATGACGGGAATCTGTATGCTGTTTCTACGGGTGGGGAGCTGGTATGGAAATTTCCCACAAACGACTGCATTTTCTCCAGTCCTGTTGTTTATAAAAACATGGTTCTGTTCGGTGGAGGGGACAAGAATCTTTACGCTCTGGATTCAAAAAACGGGAACTTGATATGGAAATTCTCCGGTGGTTCTGGAATTGGTTCACCTTTTGTATATAATGATACCATATATGTTACTTGTTATGACCATAATCTATACGCCCTGGATTTGCATGGAAAACTGAAATGGAAGTTTACGATTAGTGATCCCATAAGCCATAGAAGAGGTTCGGTTCATAATAATATTGTCTACTTCTGCGGTGAGGATGGTGTTCTTTATGCTGTAGATACGGATGGCAATCTGAAATGGAAATTTCGTACAGGGGGTGTGGCTGGTTATTTTACTCCAACTGTTCATAAAGATGTTGTATACTATGGTTCAACTGATTTTAATATGTATGCCCTTGATGCAAAAACAGGGAAAAAATTATGGGCCTTCAAAACCAATGGTCCGCTAATTAGTAATCCACTGATACATGATAACAGAATGTTTTTCGGATCCTGGGACTGTAACTTGTATTGTATAGACCTAAAAGGAAAACTAATCTGGAAATTCCCTACGAGCACAAGCAAAATGGCTGTTGTTCAGGTTCCTGCCATGGTTAAAAAAAATATTTCAAGGTTTGTAATGAATCCTCAAGAAATAAAGAAAGAAGCCTACAAAGCATCTGTTTCAAGTGGGGGATGTATTGGCGACACATACAACATTGACATAGGTTATAAAACAGAGCATGAATACAAGACCGGGAGGAAGTATGGCAGGTAGGTTGGAGATAAAGGGTCTGCAGAAACTCAGTGTAATAGATTATCCTGGTAGGACATGCGCTGTGGTTTTTCTGGCCGGGTGCAACTTCAGGTGTCCGTTCTGTCAGAACCCGGGGCTTGTTTTAGAACCTGAAAAACATAAAACAATAACAGAGGATTATTTTTTTAAGTTTTTACAGGGAAGGAAGAAGTGGCTGGATGGTGTCTGCATAACTGGCGGTGAACCTACACTATATCCGGAGCTTATTGGTTTTGTCAGGAAGATAAAGTCCTTGGGTTTTCTTGTTAAGCTGGATACAAACGGGTCTAATCCTGAGATGGTTGATGATTTAATTAAGGAAAAACTACTGGACTACATATCCATGGATATAAAGTCCTCTCCTGATGGATATGAAAAAGCTGCCGGGGTCAAGGTGAACATGAAAAAGATAAAGAGTAGTGTGGATATTATCAGAAAGTCTGATGTTGATTATGAGTTTAGATCCACTGTTCTTCCCAGAATCCATTCAAAAGAGGATATTATAAAGATTGGTGAATGGCTGAAAGGCAGCAAGAGATTCTTCCTGCAGGATTTCAGAAATGAAAAAACCATAGACCCTGGATTCCAGAAGGAAAAGGGCTTTGAGAAAAAAGAACTAGAGGAACTTAAAAAAATCCTGAGATCCTGTTTTGAAGAGGTTGGAATTCGGACCTGATTAGCAAATCAGCGAATTTTTTCCAATAGTTTTATAAATAAACTTGATCTGACTATTAACAAGGTGGTGTTATGCCCAAACCTGTAATCGACTATGGAAAATGCAAGGATTGTGATTCATGTATTGATGTTTGTCCTGTGGGCTGTTTTGGTAAAAAGGATAAGCACACTGTTGTTGACAAGCCACAGGAGTGTATAGGATGCAAGGCATGTGAAGTACAGTGTCCGAATGAGGCCATAAAGGTTTTGGATTGATATGAAAATAACTAAAGACATGACATTTGCTGAGATTCTTAATAAATACCCCGAGGCGGCCGAGATTATGCTAAAACATGGTCTGCACTGTATTGGTTGTCATGTAGCTGCTTTTGAGACCATAGAGCAAGGTTCAAAAGCGCATGGTATGTCAGATAAAGAATTTAAAGATATGCTAAAAGAGCTTAATGTAATTGCAAATAAATCAAAGAAGGAGTAGAATATGGGAAAAATAGGTCATAAAATACCCAAAATAGATGCGAAGAAATGCATAGGCTGCGGGACATGCGTGTCTGTTTGTCCTGTGAACGTATTTGAATTGAAAGGTGGAAAATCCAAAGTAATAAAACCGCAGGATTGCACTGAGTGCGGTGCGTGTGTTACAAGCTGCCCCACAAAGGCTATAAAGCTGGTTGACGGGTAGGATTTTGCTTTGTCTCTTTTTGGATACTGTAAGCT
This sequence comes from uncultured archaeon, assembly GCA_964399875.1. GTDB lineage: Archaea > Aenigmatarchaeota > Aenigmatarchaeia > QMZP01 > QMZP01 > CAYNRQ01. The sequence continues at coordinate 15,479 of CAYNRQ010000001.1, read as the reverse complement.
TTAAATATTAGACTTAACAATTGTTATCTAATGAAAAAGATGATAATGCCCCAGGAGTTAGAAGTCTGGTACCTCTTACCTACCATAAGAAAGGGACTTGCAAAAGAGATGGTTAAGGGAGGTCTTTCCCAGAAGGCGATAGCAGAAAAACTGGGTATAACAGAAGCGGCTGTTTCCCAGTACATGAAAGGTAAAAGAGGGTCTGATGTTGATTTAGGTAATAATATAAAAAAGGAAATAAAAAATTCTGTTAAGAATATCCTAAAGGGGAGCAGTGTAATAAAAGAGATCCAGCGCATCTGTGACCAGTGTAAAAGGGAAATGATTCTGTGCAAAATCCATAAAAGGCATGGCTATGTTTCAAAAGGGTGTGACATTTGCATGAAATCCGAGGGGTAATAAAATGGCAAAATATTTTAAATGCTGTTGCGATGACAGCAAATGTGTGATGATAGATTGCAAATCAGAACAGGGTGATTTAGAGTGAAAAAAATATACATGGATCATGCAGCAACAACACCTGTTGATGCAAAGGTGTTAGAAGCCATGATACCGTTTTTTAATGCTGTTTATGGCAATGCCTCTAGTATACATAGCTTTGGGCAGGATGCCAAAGAGGCTCTGGACAGCTCCAGGGAGAAATGCGCAAAACTTATCAATGCAGACTTTGAAGAGATTGTTTTCACTTCTGGTGGAACAGAATCTGATAATCTGGCTATAAAGGGGGTTGTAAGAAAGGGTAATCATATAATAACAAGCAAAATAGAACACCATGCTGTCCTGCATACATGTGAATTTTTAGAAAAACATGGCTTTGAGGTGACCTACCTGCCTGTGGATAAGTATGGGTTTGTTAATCCAAGGGATGTGGAAAAAGCCATAAAGAAAAATACTGTCATGGTTTCAATAATGCATGCAAACAATGAGATTGGAACCATAGAACCAATAGCAGAGATCGGCAATATCTGCAGGGATAAAGATGTATTGTTTCACACAGATGCTGTTCAGAGTTTTGGCAAGATTCCTATAGATGTAAAGAAGATGAATATTGACATGCTTTCAGCCTCTGCTCATAAGCTTTATGGACCCAAGGGAGTAGGATTGCTTTATGTGAGAAAGGGTGTCAGACTTACGCCCCAGATACACGGGGGAGGCCATGAATTCGGTTTAAGGTCAAGCACAGAAAATGTTCCGGGTATTGTTGGGTTTGCCAAGGCAGTGGAGCTGGCCAAGAAAAATATGAACAGGTGGGCGGAGCATGAAAAGAGGCTGAGCAAGATGCTTGTGAAGGGTGTTCTTAAGATACCAGACAGCTGGCTGAATGGCCACCCGGAAAAAAGGCTGCCCGGAAATACAAACTTTTGTTTCAAACATATAGAGGGTGAGTCTATGGTCATACATTTAAGCATGAAGGGTGTTGCCGCCAGTACTGGTTCAGCATGCTCAAGCAAGTCATTAAAACCAAGCCATGTTCTCACATCCATTGGCCTTAGTTCCAAGGATGCACACGGCTCGCTTAGATTAACACTGGGAAAGGATAATACAAAAAAGGAAGTAGGTTATGTCTTGAAAGAGCTTCCAAGCATTGTTGAAAACCTGAGGAGAATAAGTCCATTGACAAGGTGATTAATATGAAAGAAAATTACGGGTACAGCAAAAAGGTTATGGATATTTTTACCCATCCCCACAACATTGGAGAGATAAAAAACCCGGACGGTGTGGGGAAGGTTGGGAATCCTGTTTGCGGGGATGTTATGGTTATGTATCTGAAGATTGCAAAAAACAAACAAGATAAAGATATAATCAAAGATGTCAAGGTAAAGACTTTTGGGTGCGTGGCTGCCATAAGCACATCCTCGATTCTTACGGATATGATAAAGGGAAAATTCCTGAATGAAGCCATGAAGATTTCAAAAGATCAGGTTGTGAAAAAACTTGGAGGTCTTCCGCCAGTAAAATACCATTGCAGTGTATTGGCTGTGGATGCCTTTCACAAGGCAGTGGAAGATTATTTAAATAAAAAGGGTAAGAAACAATATGGTCAAAAAAGATGAATTCGGCCCTGAGAAAATTCTTGAAGTCGAGGATAAAGAATCAGGGATGAAGGGATTCACTGTCATTGACAACACAAAAAGGGGGCCGGGCAAAGGCGGAATAAGGATGACTCCGACTGTTTCTGTGAATGAGGTTGCAAAGCTGGCCAGGGCCATGACATGGAAGAATGCTATTGCCGATCTTCCTTTTGGCGGAGCAAAGTCAGGAATAGTTGCAGATGATAAAAAGCTTTCCAAGGATCAGAAAAGGGCAATTGTGAAGGCCTTTTCCAGAGCATTAAAATCTGTCTGCCCAATCATGTATGTGGCAGCTCCTGATATGAACATGGGTGAGGAAGAGATGAGGTGGTTTGCTGAGGCTAATGGTGATAGCAGGGCCTGCACCGGTAAGCCCAAAGATATGGGAGGCCTGCCACACGAACTTGGTTCAACTGGTTTTGGCGTGGCCCATGCTGCCAAGGTTGCAATAGAACATAAAGACCTGGACATAAAAAAAGTAACCTTTGCTGTTGAGGGGTTCGGTAACGTCGGCTGGTTTGCTGCCAAGTTCCTGACAAAATGGGGTGCAAAGCTCGTGGCCGCCTCTGATTCAAAAGGAACTATCTACAATAAGCAGGGTCTTGACTTTGAGAAACTTGCTAAAGTGAAAAAGGAACAAGGGACTGTTACATTGTATGAATCCGGCGAGGTCTTTTCTTGTGAAAAGATATTTGAGCTTCCTGTGGATGTTCTGATTCCAGCAGCCATACCAGATTCCATAAATGAAAAGAACTGGAACAATATCCATGCAAAAATAATTTCATGTGGATCTAATATCCCCATGATTCCGGAGATAGAGGAAAGGCTGTACAATAAGGGTATTCTGGTTGTTCCTGATTTTGTGGCCAATGCGGGTGGCGTGATATCAAGCTATGTGGAATACATGGGCGGGACAGAGCAAGATATGTTCAAAATGGTAGAAGAAAAGATAGTGAAAAACACAAAACTTGTTTTAGAACATTCTGATAAAGAAGGAATAAACCCGAGAGCCGCGGCCATGAATATTGCAAAGAAAAGGGTTCTTGAGAAGGCTTAGAAATTTAAAATTTATCATTAAATATAAAAATGAGTAAAGTCCGTGTTATTGATTTTGGCGGTCAGTACACCCATCTTATTGCCAAGAGGATAAGAAACCTTAATGTATATTCCGAAATAGTCCCACACAGCATATCAGCAAGCATGCTTAGAGACAGCGATGCAATCATTCTTTCTGGTGGTCCATCAAGTGTGAATGACGATGGTGCGCCTCTTTGTGATCCCGGGGTTTTTAATCTTGATATACCTGTTCTTGGGATTTGTTATGGAATGCAACTAATAGCTAAACGGTTTGGTGGAAGAATTGAGCAGGTTGAAAAAAGAGAGTACGGAAATACACAGATAAGGATAAAAACATATTCTAGGCTTCTTGAGGGTCTGGGTGTTGAAGATGATGTATGGATGAGCCACGGCGATAGCGTTGTTAGCTATGGTTATGGCGGATTTGATGTGCTGGCGACAACAAACAGTGGCCTTCTTGCTGCAATAGGTAATGATAGCAGGAGAATTTATGGCGTGCAATTCCATCCAGAAGTCACACACACTAAAAAGGGTGACAGGATTCTCGGAAACTTTTTATTTAATATTTCTGAGTGTGAGCCTGACTGGACAATGGAAAGTTATATTGAAAAGACACAAAAAGAGATTGAAGAAAGGGTGGGTAATAATGATGTCCTGGTTCTGGCCAGTGGTGGTGTTGATTCAACTGTTGCAGCCACTGTAACAACCAATAAACTTGGTCCGGACCGTGTTCATCTGCTTCACATAGACAATGGGCTAATGAGAAAGGATGAAAGTTATCATGTTGAACAGGCCTTAAGAAAAGCCGGCCTGACGAACCTGAGAGTTGCTGACAGAAGCAGTGATTTCCTTGGTGCGTTGTATGGAATAACTGACCCACAGGAAAAAAGAAGAATAATTGGGAATGTGTTTATTGATGTTATGGAAGATGAATTAGAAAAAATGGGTCTTGATTGGAATAATCTGATTTTCATGCAAGGCACACTCTATACAGACTGGATAGAAAGTGGGGGCGGTGTTGGTGGTGAAGCTTCCCAGATCAAGCTGCATCATAACGTTTCACCAAGGGTGATGGAATTAATAAAACAAGGCAAGGTAATAGAGCCGAACAAATGGATATACAAAGATGAAGTAAGGGCCGTTGGAGAACTTCTAGGAATCTGCAAAGGACTTGTTTGGAGGCACCCGTTCCCAGGACCCGGTCTCGGAATAAGACTTGTCTTTAACCCTTACAAACCAGATAATTTTGAAGTCATAGACAAGGATGTGTCAGCAATTGCAGGTGATCATGGGCTGGGTGGTTATATTGTTCCCATAGCAACAGTTGGTGTTCAGGGAGATGAGAGGAGCTACAGAAACCTTGCTATTATTAGCGGGGGGAGAGACATGAAAAAGGCCAAGACAGTTGCCAGTGAGATTGTTAAAAATACTCCTGTTAACAGGGTTGCTTATTCCATTTCAGATACCGCAGCAACCATAAAAACAAGGGTGGAAATTAATGATGAAAGACTCTTCTTATTGCGTGAGGCAGATAATAAAGCAACAGAATTACTTGATAAGCACGGAATTTACTCGGATATAAGCCAGATGCCTGTTGTAATGTTTCCGGATTATGCTGATGAAAAATACAGGGGACCTGCTATAGGACTAAGGCCTGTTATAACTGATGATTTCATGACAGCAAGACCGGCAATCCCTGGGAAGGATATGTCCTGGGAATATTTCGATGATATATGCAAATACACAGCTGAATTGGGTCTGGGCAGGGTTGTCTTAGATCTAACTGATAAACCACCGGGAACAATAGAATGGGAATAGGTTACTTTTTCTCCCCAATCAGAACACCGCTAACAACACCATCCTGAGTTGGTCTGTTGGTTATCCTGGCCATGCCGGCCTCGGTCTTTACAATGGCTCCTTTGGTTATTATGTTTCTTCTTGCATAATGCGGATTTGCTGGATTCTCTTCAACAGAAATTAACTTTATGTGCTGTATCCTTCCTGTTTTTGGGTCAGAAACACTTATCTTGTCTGAGGATAGCAGTGTTACTTTTTTCTTTCCACCATAAACTCTTTTTATCTTTATCTTCTTTTCAGCTATTCTTGTGTCTAAGAATTTTGATCCTCCATCCAGTTTTCTCTTCTTTCTCACTTTTCTGAGTTTTCCACCAGTCAATTTTCTTTTTGATCTCAGATGCCAGACAGCCATAATGTACCTCTAATATACCAAATAATATTATATTTCATATAACCTTTAAATACATTTTGCATAAATATAAAAATAATGTTGCCTCCAGGACTGCAAGGTTTTCTTGATGAGGCAACAACTGTTGAATCAAACTGGCAAATCTATGTGATTTTTCGATTCAACGTAAATTCAATGTTAACACCATTGGAATTTTTAAGGTGTTGAGATGCAGAGACCATTAGATGTACTCGGCAGTTCCATAGATAAGAAGATAATAGTAAAGACAAAATCAGGAGACAATATAGTAGGAACCCTTAAGGCCTTTGATTCGCATATAAATATATGGCTTGATGATGCGAAGATTGAGGGTGAAAAGGAGATGAACCTCGGAAAGGTCCTTATAAGGGGAGACAGTATTATTTATGTGTCACCTGGAGAGTAGAAGTTTATAAGAAATAGGAGGCTGTTGTATGCCTGGTAAAGGAACGCCTAGTTTTGGCAAGAGAAATAAAAAGACTCACATAGCGTGCAGAAGATGCGGAAAAAGAGCCTATCATATTAGAAAGAAGGTTTGTGCGGCATGCGGCTATGGCAGGTCCAAGAGGATAAGGTCTTATTCTTGGCAGTGGAAGGGTTCGATAGGAAAAGGGGAAAGGAAGAAATGACATGGAAGAAAAAATGGGATCTCCTTCTGTTTTTATTGGTGTTGAAGGAAAGAATATAATAAGCTTTGGTTCTGGACACCTTGATCTGATTGATTGGAGGATAGATTTTGATGAAAAGATAAGGGAATGCAAGGCCGTTATAATCAATTCACCATCCAATCCTACTGGAAGGGTTGAGAACATAAAAACGCTAAAAAGATAGGGAAATTAACAAGCGATCTTGGTGTTTATGTTATATCTGATGAGGTTTATAAGGATATGATAATTCATTTTCAAAAACATATGCCATGTGTGGTTTCAGGGCAGGTTACCTGTGGTCATTGGGTCAGGAAATGGCATACCATACTACCAAGGTTCCTAGAAGTTGGAAGCCTGAAGGTGCTTTTTATGTTCTTCCAAGGGTTAAAGATCCTGAACACATGATGTCTGCTTTATTCAATAAATACAAGGTTATAACATATCTGGTTAGTTGGTTTGGATCACCAAAAAGGATAAGGCTTAGTTACGCTTTGGATAAAGAGAAGTTATATTCGATTTTCGGGGGCTCGCATTAAAACAAAAGTTATTTAAATAATCTTAATTTACTATAATTATGGTGAACATCAAATCAAAAATAAGTTTGGTTTTAGTATTGTTTATTTTGTCATCATTTGTATTTATCCCGCCTGTTTCTGCTGATGGAGGTATGGTTATCTATGATCCTGATATGTTCCGTTGGGAACTTCAGGATATGAATCAGCAATTATGTGCAATCAATTATGAAAATGGATTTGAAAATATGCTTTTGTCTGTAGATGTTAGTGATTTACATGGTGAAAAAGCTGTTTGGATTTTTCCTGTTCCTGCAAAACCAGATAAAACAGTAATAGATATAATCAAAGGATTCCCAAGACTTTGGGGCTACGACGTAAAAGAAAAAACCGATGATACAATTTCTGATGCTTTTAGTGTAATGAGATTATCTCAGGTTTATACATTTCCCGTGTTTTATCAGTTAAGTATGATGAGTGGTATAAAGGAAGGAATTACAATACATGAACACATAGAGAAAATGGGCCTAACAACAGAATTAGTTACCGCAAAAGATGGAAATGCATTTTATAATTACCTAACAAATAAGGATTTAGAGTTACCTTCTGATTTAAAATCAATTTTGGATGGATACATAGGTGAAGAATATTCTTTTGTTATATCGTGGATTTCAGGTGTTGAAAAATTTAAACAAGAATCTGCAATAAGAGACAGATATAGTAGAATCATTAACGTTGTTGGTGTTTCTATTACTTTTCCAACAGATAAAATTTACTTTCCTTTGAAACCAACAAGCGTTTATGAAAGCCAAAAAATTCCAATATTAATTTATGTAATGGGCCATGTCACACCAGAACTTTATCCAGAAATAGAAAAGGGGAGCCAAGTAAATTATTTTGTTCAGCGATATTATAACGTACCCAATGAATTATCATCTTTCTTTAATGGGAAGAGAAGAATTGAGGATTTGAAATATACCAAAATCAAAATTTAGCAGATTTCATAAATAGGTCTGTTTGGATATGGGGCATTATATTCTTTATATTAAGTTCATGTTTAGCAAGTATGTTTGCTGGAATAATAGTTTTCAGAAAAGATCAACCATCCAAGAAAAAATTTGCTTTGTTTGGTTTATGGAACTTTTTAACTCTAATTGGTTTTGCAGTTACTTCTATATTTCTTAGAACTAAGAAACTAAAACCTGAATTAGAACAACAACTTAAATCTCAAGGAATTGTAGTTTGGGATAATAGAAAAATTTTGTTTGTAGTCTTATTTACAGTATTTTTCTTGGTCATAACTTTTGTTTTTCAAATTGTTTTACAATCTATTTTTTAGCTCGCCCCCGAAAACTCTTCGCAAAACTTCGTTTTGCTCGTCTCAGGCTTTCAGCCCTCGAGAATATAACAGCGGTTATGAGGTTACGGCTTCGCCTTCACTCAAATTGAAATCAAAGATTTCAACTTCTCATAACCGCAAAACGATAGAACAAGAACTAAAAAGGACAGGGGAATATTTAAAGAAAAATTAGATCATTCCAGAACAGGTGTTACTTTTATCCCTATGGATTCTAGTTTTTCCTTGAGTTTTAATAGTGCTGTATGAATATCCTCTATTGTGTGAGCACCTGTGCATATTATCTTTCCTGAACTGAATATAAGGAAGGCAACTCTTGGTTTGCTTATTCTGTACACAAGACCTGGGAATTGCTCTGGTTCATATTCTGCATTCTCGAGGGAGAAGGTTATCTCCTCCAGGTTCAGCTTTGCCTTGATCTTGCTTGAAGCAACTATGTTTTCCACCTGTATATCAAACTTCCTTGGCATGGGTATACCCACCTTTCTTATCCTTTCCACAACCTTGTGTATTGCTTCCTTGGATTTTTCTATGCTCTTTGCTCCTGTGCATACAATCTTTCCCGAAGAGAAAATAAGGGCTGCTGCTCTTGGTTCTGTTGTTCTGTACACAAGACCTGGGAATTGTTCTGGCTCATATTCTGCATTCTCCACACTGCTCACAAGTTTATTCAATGGTATTTTTTTACCAAGAGAGACAAAAGCAACTACATTCTCAACTTTGACCTGAAATTTTTTCATGATAAAACCTTTTATAAATAATAAATGTATACGTAAGTATATAAATGTTGAAATAAAAAAGGATAAGATGAAAAAAATAGTTCCGGACACATCTGTTCTCATACACAGAGAACTTTCCAACATGATAAAGGAAGGGGAGATAAAGAACGTTAGGATAGTTGTACCCAGGGCTGTTATTGATGAATTGCAGGCCCAGGCTTCGAGAGGAAGGGAGATAGGTTTTGATGGTTTAGAAGAGATAAAGACTATCAAAAAACTTGGGAGTAGAAAGGGTGTCAGGGTAGAGTTTACAGGAGAAAGGCCCACCCTAGAAGAGATCCAGCTAGCAAAGAAAGGGAGAATAGATGCTATTATAAGAGATGTTGCTGCAAAGGAAAAGGCCACTTTATTAACATCTGACTATGTCCAGGCCCTTGTAGGAGAAGTTGAGGGTGTTTCTGTAAAGCACATAGCAAAGTCTGTTAGCAAGAAATTAAAGCTTGAGAGTTTCTTTACACCAGACACACAGTCTGTCCATCTCAAGGTTGGTGTTCAACCGTATGCCAAGAAAGGAAAACCAGGGGCTGTAAGACTGGTTAAACTTAATAGAAAAAAACCCGAGGAAAAGGAACTTAATGGTATAATAAATCAGATTATCTCAAAAACAAGGGTTGATGAGAACTCTTTTATTGAAATAGGAAAGCAGGGGGCTCTGGTTATCCAGATGGGAAACTACAGGATATCCATAGCAAAGCCTCCTTTTTCTGATGGGTTGGAGCTGACAGCTGTAAGACCTATTGCCAAGGTTACTTTAAGTGATTACAAACTGCATGAAGAATTGGAGAAAAGGATTGTTGGAAAGTCCAGCGGCGTTCTCATTGCCGGACCTCCCGGCGCTGGTAAATCCAGCTTTGCCAGTGCCCTGGCCAATTACTTATCCAAGCAAGGAAAGGTTGTTAAGACATTTGAGCAGCCAAGGGATCTGCAGGTTGGGCCTGAGATAACCCAGTATGCTCCTCTGGAGGGAAGCTGGGAGAAGACAGCTGAGCTTTTGCTTCTGGTAAGGCCTGATTACACTATATTTGATGAGGTCAGAAAGACCAAGGACTTCAAGATATTCGGGGATATGAGACTGTCTGGTGTGGGTATGATAGGTGTTATACATTCCACAGACCCTGTCTCTGCAGTGCAGAGGTTTGTCGGCAGGCTGGAGCTTGGTGTGATACCACATGTTGTTGATACTATCATATATATCCAGGCTGGCAAGATTCACAAGGTTTATGATGTAAGCCTGACGGTCAAGGTGCCTACAGGCATGAGCGATGATGATCTGACAAGGCCTGTTGTGGAGATAAGGGACTTTGCAACAAAAACCCTTGAGTACGAGATATATACATATGGCGAGGAGAATGTTATAATACCTGTTTCTGAGGTTGCTAAAAAGGGTGCTGGAAAATCCCCTGCCAGAATGCTTGCAGCTGAGAGCATAAAGAAAGTTTTAAACCACTATGACCAGAACGCAGAAGTGGAGCTGATTTCTGACAGCAGGGCCAATGTAAGGATTAATCCTGATGTGATACCAAGGCTTATAGGAACCAAGGGAAAGAACATCACAGAACTGGAGAAAAGGCTTGGTATAAAGCTTTCTGTAGAGCCAAGAGGCGGGACACTGAAGAAAAACCTGTCCTGGAGCTATGAGGAACATGGCGGTTCTATTTATATAAATCTGAATCCGGGTCTGACAGGAAAATCCGTTGAGCTGTATCAGTGTGATGAACTTATTCTTTCTGCACATGTTGGCAAAAAAGGAAGGCTAAAGATAAGAAAGAAATCTGATACAGGCAGGGTTGTTTTAAGTGCTATAGCAAAGAATGAATTAAGAATTGTTTCTTAGGTTTGTTAGCTGGGCGGTGCCGGCGGCTGGCCTATAGCAGGGTCATTGCCTGGGAAGTTTTCAAAAACACCCAACATATTACCCTCACCAGGATGCAGATTGTCAGCAGCAGGGGCTCCTGTCTCTGTGCTTGGCTGCGGTGCGAGCAGGATGATGGCTGCTGCTCCTATAGCTATCAATACCACAGCCACTACGACTGCGACTATTAATATGTTTTTCATATTACTCTCCTATAATCCAGGCTGTGGGAAATGGCGGGGGGCCTGCTTCACCGAGCCTGCAGTTATTTTCTGCTCTCGCAAGAAGACCGTGACCAAACATTTCCTGGCCTATAATCTCTGTTTCTGGGAATCTTTCCCATGCCTGGTTCCGGGCATCCCATATAAATATCATATCGAACTCACAGGTACCCTTGAAATCTGACAAAGACCAGTTTATCATGTCCTCTGTGATCATGATCATGTTGTATCCGGTGTATATCTGAGGCAGGTCTGCTATTCTGTAGTAATTCCCGGCATACATCTCAAGCTCAAAATAACAATCCATGGGTGACCTGGCCCAGAAGGCCATTCTCATCAGTTCTGAAGTTATTTCTGAACCATTTACATTAAGAGATGTGATCTCATCATATGATACGTACCTTCCCCATGGCGGATACCACCAGTAGAATGCCCACCCATACCAGTAGGACCCATAAGGGCCTGGTGTGCAGTTTCCCCCTGTTATTGACATCTGGCCTGGTATGGATATTATGTTCCATCCCTCTTCTATACGTATTCTGAGCTTAGGTTTCTCTGGAACACATTCGCCCATTCTGCACTCGTATCCTTCCTTGCAGTAGTGTGTTTTGTTCATACATTCATATCCGTCGCAGTAGTATTCCATTAATGTGAAGCTGTTCAGGCAGTAGTCCTCATGTATTATTCCACATTCACTGGAATTTCTGTCATTGTGGTTAATGCACTCTGAACAGAATCCCTTTTCATAGGGATTGTTTCCATCACGATATTGATAGTTTGCATCAGAATCGGTGCATGTTCTTGTAATTTCATAACAGTCCTCTGGACAGGTTTTTGGGGTTTCGCCAAAAGATATCCTGGCCTTTCTTCCGGATATTGTTGCAGGTATAATATCCTTTACATATACGTTCAAGCCGCCAACCACCTCTGATGAATACTTCTGCAGTTCAGGGCTTACTGCATTATCTACCCTTAATAGCAACTGATTGCTTCCAATGAACATTGCCTCTATGGTGTAAGTCAGACCATTAATTTCTACATTAATTGGTTTGCGCATGGTTAGTGTTACAGTCGGTCCGGGCCCAAATAGCTCCAACGGGTTGTATGGATTTAACCACCCTGAGTTTGGCCCTATTGTATACCTATTGCCAAGAAGCTCTATGTACTTGCCTATTAAATTTTCATCTGAAAAGTTTAGAGGCCTGTTAAAAACCACAGTGTAATTATATGTTTCCTTTCCATTTAATACACCAACAATTCCGTGGCCTGTTCTAATATGGAATATACGTCTAAATATACCAGCTGCTGGAATCTTATCATATTCTATTGTGGGGTATAAACCAAGCCTTATGTATTGGCTATAATTGTTAGCAACTCCGTTTATTGTTATTATTCCATCTGCGAGTAAGTCTGGCAGATCGCTTTTTGTAAGTATAGGTTTTATCTTGTTTATAGGATCGCTTATATTTAAGAATTTATTAACCTCTGGCATTGATAAGTCAACACCACCCTCAATACTGTAATTGTATGGCAAATGGATATTAAACAATGGGTTTGAACCAATAGCTACTAATGCTATCGTTCCTTCATTTAAAGACGCCATTCCGCCAAAAGCAAGCTTCATAGTCCCAAACACAGGATCTGTGAATGCTTCATATTGCCATATGTAGGCCCTTGAAGGATCTTCTGCGGCAACTGAAACAGTAAGTTTTGATGCTCCTCTGCTGTCTCCAATGATGTCTACAAGAGTTCCGTTAATTGTTGTTGATGTTCCCTTGATTACTGGACTATAATCGGTTAGTGTTATCTCCTCTGAACCAAGCTGCACAACAGCCCGGCCTTTTTCTGACTGGTATATGTCTTCAACATATACAGGAAGGCCATCGATGGTGTATTCCATTCCTACAAGGATGTACATGTTGTTTCCATTTACGCTTATATTGACGTGTGATGGGTCTATAGAAAAAATCTCTATAAAGTAATCTCTGCCGCCTATTGTGATCCTCTCTTTATCTCCAGCTATCATGTCCAGGGTTTTGTTTTGGCCGCATGTGCCGTCGCCGCAATAGGAGGGTTGATTACAGTCTTGAGGGCATATGTAGTTGTTTTCGCCGAATACTAAAACAGCCTTGCCCTTGTCTCCGACGGTAATGGCTGGTGTTATTTTTTCCACATAAACAGGAAGGTCTGTTACTAACTCATATGGACCCTGTGATAAGACATGGCTTGGTGAATTGTTTACACTAAGCAACAGCTTATTGCTTCCTATAAACGTGACCGTTACCCTGTATGATTTGCCATTGTAGGAAACAATGTAACTATCGCCTTTGACAAAAGTATAAGTCTGTTTATTGCAGACACCGTCGCCGCAATAGGGCATTGTTTCATTTATGCATGCTCCGTTTTTGCAGCCGTTCGGGCATTCATAGCCATATCTGGGATAAATACCACACAAGTGATCAGTAATACAGTCATATTCATATAGCACGGTTTCATTAAAACATCGATCCTCATATGTAATATTTCCTTCAATACAGGTCCCTTTATTATAATAATCTAAAACATCAGTATCATAACATGTTACAATTCCTTCAATACAATAACCATCCATGCAACCATATTCGCAGTTTACAGACTTGGAATACAGGCCAGTTACAGCTGTTTCAGAAAATCCAGTGTCAGGAGAGCAGGAATATTCTATTAAGGTGTTTTCTGAGTAGTTGAGACAATAATCCATAGGCTTCTCACCGGATGTTAATACAGGACCTGTGATGATTCCCCTTTCATATATATTATCACCGCCATCACTGTCACTACACTCATGTGCTGAGAGATCATCATTAATAATCTGGTTTATTTCTTGGGCAGACAATGCCTTGTTATATATCCTGACCTCGTCTATAGTGCCGTTGAAGAAAGAAAGCGTTGTTTTCATTCTCCGGCCGATAAGAAGGTCCTGCTTGCCATGATAAAGCGTTTTTGGAGAAGGAACATTTCCTGATTTCTTTTTCTCACCATCCACATAGATTATTGTGTTGGGATTTTTGCTGGCGTCGTGTGTAACTGCTACATGGTGCCACTCATTCCATGTTATTGTTCCTATAGCATTTAAATATCCTATATTATTGGTTTCGTATTGCACACCATCTCCGCCGGCATAGAGATTGTATGCATAGTTTGGGTCGTGTATTCTAAGACCGTCCTTGCTTATAATTGTTTTCATTTCACCTTTCTTATTAATCCAGGCAGAGAGCGTGAACTGGGTTGTAAGGTCCAGGCTGTCATCATCTGGTACAATAACATAATCATCCACACCGTCAAACTCAAGGGCCTGACCTGCTATGCCGGGAACATATACCGGGCCGTGCCGGATGCCGTGGTTTTTGTATTTGGATTTGTCATTTGTGTTATTCTCAAAACTATAGTGAGCGACCAGATAATCATCCGGATTTTCTGAGGGGTTTACTACAAATTGGAACGAATCTGCAATAACTGCACAGTGCGGGTTTTTTATTGACACGGTAGTATTATAGTTTCCTACATCTGTGCCAGCAAAAGACCCAGAAGAATAGTAATAGCCTTCCGGACCCGTTGTCAATTGCGCTTTACTCATTATCATTCCGTCTTTAAATATTGTTGCGTTGAAGTCTGTATACGGCATTGCTGAGCCGCTGCTGTTGTAAACCCATACATAAATCTCGCCTGTTTCATCTGCTATATACTTTGTTGAGTTTAAGTATATGTCTATGCTTGCAGGGCACTGTGCCTGGGATACGACAAGAACTGGAAATATAAGCATAAAGATAGAAATAATAATTATTATGGAAAAAATCCAGGCACCCCCTTTCATGATATAATATTTGCAGAATAAACTTATAAATGTTGTTTTTTGTTTTTAGGACAGGGTTTCCACTGCCACCTCAAAGGCGCTGTTGCAGGATTCCGGGATTCTTTTATCTAAGTAGTGGGGCTCCCACCCATCGGGTGAAACATAATCGCTTGTGACAAAAATGGCCCCTGTTTTTTTCTTTCTGTGTTTTGAGACTGCGAAAAGGCTGGCTGCCTCCATTTCCACTGTCAGAACTCCGTTATCCCTGTGCTTTCTAACCTTGTCTGCTGTTTCCCTGTATGGAGCGGGTATGGTCCAGGTTGCTCCTGAATGAAAATCGCATCCCTTTCTTTTGCAGGATTGTTTCAGTCCTGATGTGATGCCCCTGCTTGGGTAGGAATATTCAGAAGGTTCTATATAGTGATTAGACAGGCCTTCGTCCCTTATTGCCCTTGTTGCCACCACAATGTCTCCTGGTTCTATATATTTCTGCAGATAGCCTGCAAAACCGGCTATAACAAAGTTTTCTGCTCCAAGGGATATGAGCTTCTCCATGGTTATAGCAGCTACTGGAGCTCCCCAGCCAACAGTCACAACACCTATTTCTTTTTCTGATAATATGCACGGATCTCCAACAGACAATCTCCAGAGTTCTGGTATTGGTTTGGTATAGTAATTGTGTTTTATGATTTGGTATATGCCCCCATCAAAGGTTATTATGAATCTGTCTGGTATATCTGGCCTTTCAATGCCAACTCTTTCCAACCAGTACTTAGTGGCCTGTTCAGGGTCAATGGCTTCTCCTTTTCTTGATGCTGGATAATTTTTCTTCATAGAATTAAGTGAGAAGTGAATTCTCAAACGGTTAATTGATTAGCTCCTTACCACCAGTCACATACAATTGGTTAA